>CAYHHK010000058.1:1339-23299 GCA_964356415.1 uncultured Flavobacteriales bacterium | reverse complement strand
TGAGTATTGAGTATTGAGTATTGAGTATTGAGTATTGAGTATTGAGTATTGAGAAAAATAAACAGCAGAAAAAAAGTGATCAGTAAGGAAACGATAGATAAAATCTTTGATACGGCCCGCATTGATGAGGTTGTTGGGGAGTTTGTGAACCTAAAAAAACGCGGGGTGAACCTGATAGGACTATGTCCTTTTCACAATGAGAAGACACCATCTTTTAATGTGAACCCGGCGCGGAATATTTACAAATGTTTTGGTTGTGGCAAAGGTGGCACCAGCGTAAACTTCATTATTGAGCATGAGCACCTCACCTACCCTGATGCACTTCGGTACCTGGCCAAGAAGTATAACATTGAGATTGAAGAAGAGCAGATCACTCCTGAGCTCGAAATTCTCAGGGACGAGAAAGAGAGCATGCTGCTGGTAAATGGGTTCGCGCAGAAATATTTTTCAGACACACTCATCAACACAGAAGATGGCAAAGCAATTGGGCTCACTTATTTTAAGGAACGTGGTTTTTCAAGAGAAACGATGGAGAAGTTTCAACTTGGATATTCAAGCGAACAGTGGGATGCATTTACAAAGCATGCGCTGAAGCAGGAATACAAGGAAGAGTTCCTCGTTAGAACCGGACTCACAATAAAAAGTGAAAGGGGACTTTTTGACAGGTTTAAAGGCAGGGTAATGTTTCCCATTCACAACCTCGCCGGAAGGGTCATTGCATTTGGAGGCAGGATCCTGAAAAAAGATGAGAAGACAGCAAAATACCTCAACTCGCCAGAGAGTGAAGTTTACCACAAAAGTCAGGTGCTGTATGGGATCTTCTTTGCTAAAAAAGCCATTGTAGAAAAAGACAATTGTTTCCTCACCGAAGGTTATACAGATGTTATTTCATTGCATCAGGCAGGAATTGAAAATGTTGTTGCTTCATCAGGTACGGCACTAACGGTAGAACAAATACGGCTGATCAGCCGGTACACTAAGAACATCACTGTATTGTACGATGCCGATCCTGCAGGAATTAAAGCATCATTGCGCGGTATTGACATGATTCTGGAAGAAGGATTGAATGTAAAAGTGGTTTTGTTTCCGCAAGGAGAAGACCCTGATTCCTTTTCCCGAAGTCATAGTTGCAGCGAGGTACTTGAATTTCTCCGCAGCCAGTCGAAAGACTTTATGGTTTTCAAAACCGGATTGCTACTGGGAGAAGTTGCCAATGATCCCATCGCAAAAGCCGGACTGATCCGTGATGTTGTAGAGTCCATTTCAAAGATCCCCGATGCCATCACCCGTTCTGTATATATCAAGCAGTGTAGTGAGATGATGGAAATCGATGAGCAGGTATTGCTCAACGAGCTCAACAAATTCAGGAAAAGTTCGCTAAAAAAAATCATTCCACCATCAGATGTGGAAGAACTGATGCCTGATATTACCGGAATTCCGCAGCCGGTAACGCACTTCGATACAGAATCACAGGAGCGTGAGATCATACGCTTACTGCTCAATTTCGGGAATGAGCAAATCCATTTTTATGATGAGACAGAAATTCCTGATTCTGATGGTAAAAAGGAAACCGTAACTCATACTTATACTGTAGCCGGATTTATTACGGAAGACCTTATGCGAGATGAGGTCAGGATTGCAGATTCCCGTTATAAATTTTTCTTCGATGAATCATGTGCTTTGCTTAGCCGTGAAGCTACTATTACTCCGGAACATTTTTACAAAGTTGAAAACCCGGAGATCAGTTCCCTTGCAGTTGAATTACTGAGTCCGAAATATTTTCTTAGCGGGAACTGGATTGAAATGCACCAGATCATCGTACCACTGGAAGAGTCAAATCTCAGAGATGCAGTTGAAAAAGCGGTTAACCACCTTAAGAGCAAGATGGTGATGAAGATGATCGACGACAACCAGCATTTGCTGAAAGAAGCGTATGCAAAAGGAGAGGAATATGAACACCTTCTGGAGCATCAGAAAAAGCTGGATGACGTAAAAAAACAAATTTCAAAAACACTGGGAATTGATGTGTTGAGGTAAAAAATCCAGATAGTATATTTGCACAATGACGCGATTAGATACAATATTGAAGTTGAGTACGCTTGAAAGGATATCCTTGATTGAGAAAATTTGGGATAGCATTGACAAGGAAGAAATCGCACTCAGCACCAAACAGAAAAAAGAACTCGACAAACGTCTCGAAAGCATTGAGCAGGGAGAAACTGAATTTTCGTCCTGGAATGAAGTTAAGCAGAAACTTGGCAAACTCAAAAATGAAATTTGAACTTCAAATTTCTGACGAAACTGAGCGGGAAATAACTGAAGCTTTTCTTTGGTATGAAAAACAAAAATCAGGGCTCGGAATTAGCTTTGAAGAAAGCCTATATATTGCTTTTCATCTTATTCTTTCAGACCCTTTCAAATGTCAGGTCCGTTATAGAATTCATAAACCATGGAAGATGCTAATAATAAAATAACTGTCTATGTTAATGTTGCTCCGGCATACTTTATTTTTCATTCTATTTTCAAACACTTGTATTTCCCAGTCAATTACCCAGACCGTTCGCGGGACGGTGTCTGACAAGCTCACCAGAGAAACACTGATTGGTGCTGTGGTGCTGGTCGTAGATTCAAGTCATCAAAAAGGCAGCGTGACTGATACTGAAGGAAATTTCAGGATCACAAGCGTTCCCCTGGGAAGGCAGCAATTTGCAGTAAGCTATATCGGATATAAATCGCAGGTACTTTCGGCAGTAGTCACATCAGGCAAAGAAGTTGTTTTCAATGTGGAGCTCGAACAATCAGTAATCGAAGGCAAAGAGGTTAAAGTGGTGGCAGAAAGAAGAAAAGACAAACCCAACAATGAAATGGCGACTGTGAGTGCCCGATCGTTCACGTTTGAAGAAACTTCCAGGTATGCCGGTTCGCTACTCGATCCTGCGCGCATGGCAATGAATTATGCCGGTGTCAATGGCGCTAGTGATGCACGGAATGACATCATCATCCGCGGCAATTCACCGCTGGGCTTATTGTGGCGTTTAAATGGTGTAGATATCCCCAATCCAAATCATTTCGGATCGCTGGGCGTAACTGGCGGACCGATCAGCATTCTCAATAATAACTCACTTGACAAGTCAGATTTTCTCACGGGCGCCTTTCCGGCAGAATACGGGAATGCCATTGGTGGTGCTTTTGACCTGCAAATGCGGAATGGAAATAATGAGCAGCATGAATTTCTGGGACAGATTGGTTTCAACGGACTTGAACTGGGTGCTGAAGGTCCATTGAGTAAAAAGAACAATGCATCGTACATGATGAACTACCGTTATTCAACCCTTGGCGTTTTTAAAGCACTGGGATTAAATTTCGGTGCAGGTTCAGCAGTACCTCAATACCAGGATATCACATTCAAAGCTGATCTTACTTCAAAGAAGGCCGGAAAATTTTCACTGTTTGGAATCGGAGGAATCAGCTATGCTGAAACACTTGACAAAGACCGTGATACTACTGTTGATAACATCTATGACAACAACATGCGTCAGAACGGGAACTTTGGGAACAACATGGGCGTTATCGGTCTCACGCACGTCTATCTCTTCAACAACAGCGCGTACTCAAAACTCACGATTGCCGCTTCCATAGCGGCTCAGAGCTATAAAATTGATTCTATTTCAACCGTAGATAATTCACCGATGCCATGGTACAGGAATGCTTCCGATCAGCAGAAATACTCAGTAAGTTATGTGTTTAACAAAAAATTTTCCACGAAAAACTTCGTCAAGGCAGGACTGGATCTGAAGCAAATTGATTTCAGCATACACGACAGTATTTTTGACAATCCTGTTTTTAAAAAACATGCTGATGCATCAGGAGGCAGTCAATTATTCCAGGCATTTGCAATTTGGCAACACCGGTTCAGTGACAAACTAAGCGTGAATAGTGGTTTGCATTACCAGTACTTCGCTTACAACAGTACATATGCTCTGGAGCCGCGTCTTGGCATAAAGTGGGAAATGAAAGAAAGCCGGTCACTCAGTTTTGGCGCAGGCATGCACAGTCAGCTTCAGCCGATGTACACCTATTTTCAGCAAACGCTGCATCCGGATTACTCAATTGCACTAACAAATAAAAACCTTGGCTTTACAAAAAGCAATCATTTTGTACTTGCCTTTGATCAGTCGTTCGGCAACAACCTCCGGCTAAAAATTGAAACCTATTATCAGCAACTCTACAATATTCCTGTGGAGATGCGATCATCCACATGGAGTATGCAGAACGAAGGTGCAGATTTCGTGATCTCTGCGATTGACAGTCTGGAAAACAAAGGCACAGGAAAAAACTACGGAGCAGAACTTACTTTTGAAAAATTTTACAGCCGCGGATATTATTTCCTTATCACGATTTCACTGTATGAATCAAAATACAAGGCAAGTGACGGCATTGAACGCAATACAGCCTTCAATGGAAACTACACGCTGAATATCCTTGCAGGAAAAGAGTGGACAATTAAGAAGAAAAATATCCTTGGTTTGAATTTCAGGATTGTGACGAGCGGAGGAAAACGCTACATCCCCATTGATTTTGCAAAGTCAGAGGCAAGCGGAGAAACGGAATACGATTATTCTCACGCATATGAGCAAAGACAGAAGGATTACTTTCGTACTGATATAAAGATCTCCTATCGTTTCAATGGCAAAAAAGTAACACATGAACTGGCACTGGATGTTGACAACGTCTTCAATACAAAAAACATCTGGCAGCGTTATTATGACCGATCTTCTAACAGCATTAAAACCGAATACCAGGCAGGACGCTTCCCAATTCCTTTATACAGAATACTGTTCTAAAAAATAAATCATCTGTTGTGCAATCATCCATTCCTACCGCAGCTGAAGTGATTTTTCTTCTGCTTACGTTCTTCTTGTTAAGTGTTACCGTTCTGGCAGTTGGTAAAGTATCAGGAAACAAAAAAATTACACTGAGTGTCTTTCTTATTATTTTCTTTTGGCTGTCTTTTTTGAAAATAATTTCCGTGGTGAACTTCTTCCATAATTATGTAACAATGCCACCATTGAATATCATCTGCATCAGTATTTCTAAAAACGAACCTGCGAATACTGTCATCTTTGATTTTCCCTATATATTGCAACCCGGATTTGTTGCTCCTTATGCACTGGTAATGCATGTGTTTTCATTAAAGAAAGTGCTAAATGAAGGAATAATTTCATCAGCTATTAAGTAGAACCGATACTAAAATTTTATAATCAGTTTGATTAAGTTAAAAAATCTCAATCCTATACTATCCAAACATGATAACAAAAATAAAACGCACAATTAAGAAAGTCTATCGCTCCCCGCTCCAGTTTTTTTTTAGGTTATTTGGTTCCTCTGTCCAGTGCAATATTTGCGGGTATCTCACAAACAGATTTACAAGTGATCAATGGCACCTTTATTCAATTTGCCAATCATGTGGTTCTTCAATTCGTCACCGCTTGATTTGGGCATCAATTGAACATTTGGAAGATTTTTCTGCCGAAAAACTTTTGCTTGATAAGAGAATTATCCATTTTGCACCAGAAAGCTATCTTCAGAAAAAAATTATAAAATTTTCAAATAAATACCTTACTGCAGATTTCTTTTCTGATGGCTATTTTTATGAGCACATAGACCTGAGGATTAGCATCTCTGATATGCAGTCCATTCCTGATAATTCTATTGATTGCTTAATCGCAATTGATGTACTTGAACACGTGGCCCAAGACATGAAGGCGCTTGGTGAAATCAAACGTATTCTAAAGAAGAGCGGTTATTGTATTTTATCAGTTCCGCAAAAAGACAATCTTGAAATTACGGAAGAGGACACTTCACTCACTGATTCAAAAACCCGTGAACAGCGATTCGGGCAATTTGACCACTTCCGGATTTACGGCAATGATTTTAAGGAAAGGCTGGAAGAAGTCGGATTTGCCGTTTCCGTAGTAGATAAGAGCAGTTTCGAGGAATCGCTTGTTAACCGTCACGTTCTTTTTCCTCCTGTATTATCTACCCTCCCCCTGGCAACAAACTTCAGAAAAATTTATTTCGGGATGAAGATGTAACAGTAAACCTGATTGATTATCAAGCAATAATTTTGAAGCGAAAATAAATGAAAAATTATTTCTTTTTGTTTGACTTGACGACTTTCCTTAAAATATCCTGCTCGCGAAAACTGAATCGCAACGTATATATACCATCAGCAAGTGATGTAAGATCAGAATGAATCAGGTTTAATCCTGTTGTTCCTGTGCCGTCAAAAATGGTGCTGAGTTTTTGCCCCAGGCTGTTATACATTTCAACGGTGAGGTAATCTTCAAAAGGAAGAATCACATTCATCTGAAGCTGATCAGTAAATGGATTAGGGAACGGTTCCATGACGGAAAATTCATTTGTCAGACTACTGCATTTCTCGTTGTTTGTCTCCACGTCGTCATTTTTGCCGTTGGGCTTGACAACACTGACGCAATAGAATTCAACAGGGCTTGATGGCGGGATATTAAAGCGGGCAACAAAATCGTAAGACTGTATTCCATTGCTTCCATTTGGTAGCAGCTGGTGGTAGACTTCCTGTATCACGGTACCATCCTGCAATTGCGCCTGCATGATCACGCTATCAATGTCTACTGTACCGAGGTTTGCGATGCTTGCCTGAATGCTAAGTTGGTTGTTTACAAGAGATGCCGAAACACTTGTAACTGCCGCATCGAGTATTGGTCTGATTACATAAATACCTTTGCTAATGCTGTCAACACATCCGAAATCAGATGTTGCAACCATCTGTATCACGTATCTTCCTGTATCCTGATATATATGATGCGGAGCCTGTAGTGAGCTACCTGAGGTATTGTCACCAAAACTCCACGTGAAAGTACTTTGGGCAAGAATATCTGTGAGGTTGGTAAAGGTCACATCAAGAGGAGGATTACCATACTGAGGTGTATAACTGAAATTCGGAACAGGCAAAGGATGGACAGTTACATTTTCTCTGACTGAATCGATGCATCCAATGTCAGAATAGACAATGAGATTGACTGAATATGTACCTGTTGTGTCAAATGTATAAATCGGGTTTTGAAGTGTGTCAGAAGCAAGTGTATCAATTGTCCAATACCAACGGGTGATGCTTCCATTGCTTACAGTGCTGTTATCGGTGAGCTGGTAAGGTGCATGAATACAGGCAGGCAAGGTTGTAAAATCGGCAACGGGAATTCCGCTGACAACGACATCTTTGGTAGTTGAAGATAAGCACCCATCGACCGACAGTGCGGTTAGCGTAACAGTATAAGTACCGGCAAAAACATAATAGTGTGCCGGGTTGGCAATACTGATCGTTTGCTGATCACCAAAATTCCACGACCATGTACTATCGAGGTTTGCGTTCTGACTGAAGTTTGTGAAAGACATGACATCTCCAAGGCAGGTAGGACTATAAGTAAAATTCGGAATTACTGAAAAATTCACATCCAGTGTTTGAATTACTGAATCGCGGCAACCAAAATTGTTGGTGATGATTAGAAAAACATTGTGGATTCCAACTGATGCAGAGTCAAACAGATGAGAAGGATTTTGAAATGAAGATGTGTTATCAGGGCTTCCGGGATCTCCGAAATTCCATTCATAGGTTGCTATGTATGAAGCGGAATCTGCAGTACTGTTACTGGTAAACAATGTCGGGAAATCGGTGCAGGCATTTTGATAAGTGAAAGCTGCTTGCGGATGTGCATGAACGGCGACATTTACGGTATCGGAACTTGTGCAGCCAAAATTTGTGGTAACGGTTAATATCACATTGTGGAGCCCATCTGTAGTAAAGAGGTAAGAAGGATTTGTCTGCTGCGAGCTGTCAACGCCATCAAACCTCCACATGCGGTCAGTGATGGAACTTCCGTTCGGTGCTACGGATAAATCAGTAAATGGAATCGGCTCACCAAGACAAACTTCATTGTAACTGAATGATGCTATCGGACTTTGCAGGACAATGATATCCTGTGTATAAGGAGCGCTTGGACAATTTGATGGAGAGTAAGCGATCAGGGTAACATGGAAAGTGTCACTTGCACCGAACACGTGAGAGGGACTAAAAATTGAATCTGTTGAACCATCATCAAAATCCCATGACCAGGCCGAGACGGTATCTCCGTTTCCTGTACTCAAATCAATAAAGACAACATTGTTACTTTCGCAAACATTGGTGGGACTAAATGAAAAATTTGCCGTTGGGGGATTGCTGACATGCAGCGGAATGATCACTGTATCAGAACAAAAGTTCGCTGACTGAACGATGAACGTAACATTGTACGTAGCAGGAACTCCTGTAGCATAAGTATAGGTAGGGTTTGAAAGTGGGGAAGTTCCTCCGTCTCCGAAATCCCAGCTGTAGGTGGTGATGTTTACCTGTGAAACTGTCTGATCAGTAAATGCTATTGCTTGTCCGACACAAGTATTGTCAGTGACAAAAGCCGCATCAGGGCTTGGACTGATATTCAATGAAAAGGTAGTATCGTCGCTGCAACCGAAAGTTGACGTTACCTGCAGTGTTACATCAAAACTTCCTCCGTCAGGAAAACCATAAAAAGGATTTTGAATGCTTGTCGTGTCTCCGTTACCGAAGTTCCAAAGCCATGCCGAAATACTTCCTGAAGAAATTGTTGACTGATCGTTAAAAGAAAGCAAAGCATCAGAACATCCATTGGGAAGTACGAAGC
Source organism: uncultured Flavobacteriales bacterium (assembly GCA_964356415.1). Taxonomy (GTDB): domain Bacteria; phylum Bacteroidota; class Bacteroidia; order AKYH767-A; family 2013-40CM-41-45; genus JAPLDB01. The sequence continues at coordinate 14,561 of CAYHHK010000058.1, read as the reverse complement.
TTGCAACAGGGGTTGCCGAAATCGTAACAGTCTGCGTAAGGGAAGTGGCGCAACCGCTGCTTGCAGTGAGGATGAGAGTTACGGTATATGAATTTGGACCGGCGTATTGATGCGTCGGATTGACAGCATTGGAGGTGTCACCGTCACCAAAATCCCAATGACGGCCGGTAATTGTTCCTACAGAAAGTGTAGATGAATCAGTAAACTGAACAATATCACCTTCGCACAAATTGGCAAAGCTGAAGGAAACAACAGGTGCAGGCGCAATATTCACCGAATCAGCAAACAGGGAAATATTTCCAGTGGCATCCTCAACCTGAAGAGCTATATGGTATGTTCCATCAAGGTTGTATTGCACATTAGCAGGAACAGGATCAGTTGAGACAGGAGGGTTTGCACTGCATGAAACAACAGGATGAAGACTAAAAAATTTTGTTGTTCCCTCATCAGCAATTGCAATATGCCAGTCAGAGTTCTCTTTAATGGAAGTAAGTCCAACCAGGTTAACAGAACCGGGAAGAGTATATGTGTTCAGCAGTGTTGGGTTATTATTTGTCAAGCCGGTATCAAGGCTTACAACAGTAACATTACCGGAGATATTACTCGGCACAATTGCCAGCCATTTACCATCATCATTGATTACTGATACCCCGGCAGGAGAACTGAATACATAGTTTAAAGGGTTTACCGCGGTCGGTGCATTCTGTAATGAATTTCCGAAATCGACCCGAATGATAGAATTGGTATTGGCGGATGACACAAACACACAGATCATGTTACATGAGCGGGCGATAGAAACCCCTCTGCCCCCACCGGCACCTGTCACAGTATATGAATTAACTGTAGGAGTGGCATTTGTAATTGAAGGTCCGAAATCTGAGACTATCACCTGGTCATTCAGGTTGTTCATCATAGCAGTATAAACACGTCCACCCTCAACAGTAAGGGCAATGCTGCGAGGCCAGTTGAGTCCGGCGATGGTTATCGGGCTGGAAGCAGTGGGAGGATTGTCGAGTCCGCTGCCGAAAGTAAACAGTGTTGCTGTACTATTGAAGATGCTTATTTCAACTGCATACCATGTTCCCCCTTCTTTGTGAAAGGCCAGTCCGTTAGGGCTTGAGAATGTACCGAGTGGATTTCCGAGGTCAACAATAGTAGGTTGATTCAGAAAGCTGTTTCCGAAATCAAGGCGAACGAGTTTATCATTATCACGGCCACAAAAAAATCCATAATGGTTTGCTCCATCCACTACCTGAACGGCATAGGATGCTGTTGTAACCGGAGTGGCGGTATCAAATCTGTTAAACAGTCCTGTATAAAAATCCCCGGCACAGAAATCCCAGTTTGAAGTAAGGCCTGCTCCTGTAGAGTTGTTTGTAATAGAAAGAATCTGTTGCGGACATACGGGCTGGGTGATGTCAAAATCTGCAACGGGGCATTGGGCAATAACGGAATTGAAGCCGGCAAAAGAGATGAGAACAGATCCCAACAGAATCCTGGTAAATTTCACCATGTTGAAAATTGAGGTTTGATTAAACATGGATTCTTACGCAATTTTATGCTAAAGGTTAAACTATTGCCGGATCTTTAAGATAACTCCTGTAGGTAGCAGCAATACCTTCCTTCAAACTGATTTTCGATTTCCATCCAAGCTCATTAATTCGCGAAGAATCAAGTAGTTTGCGTGGTGTTCCATCCGGTTTCTCAGGATTAAAAACCAATGCTCCGGTGTAGCCTGTTATATCCCTGATCATCTCAGCCAGCTCCCTTATTGAAATGTCATTTCCTGATCCCGCATTGATAAACTGGTGTCCGTCATAATTCATCATCAGAAAAAAACAAGCTTCCGCCAGGTCATCCACATGAAGGAACTCTCTCATCGGATTTCCCGACCCCCATACTTCAACTACAGGCAGGTTGTTGATTTTTGCTTCATGAAATTTGCGCATCAATGCCGGCAACACATGAGAGTTCTGTAAATTATAATTGTCGTTGGGGCCATAAAGATTTGCCGGCATAATGGAGATGAAATTGCAGCCATACTGTAATTTGTAATTCTCACACATTTTCAGTCCGGCAATTTTTGCGATGGCATAAGGTTCATTTGTTTCTTCCAGATAATTGCATAACAGGTATTCTTCCTTCAGCGGTTGCGGGGCTATTTTCGGGTATATGCATGAAGACCCAAGGAACAATAACTTTTTCACATCATGCAAGTAGCTTTGCTGGATCACATTCAATTGAATGGCCAGGTTATCAACCAGAAAATCGGCCCTGTAAATATTATTGGCAAATATTCCTCCTACTTTGGCGGCGGCCAGAAAAACATACTCTGGTCGTTCCGCTTCAAAAAAAAGCCTGACATCCTCCTGATTCCTCAGATCAAGATCCTTACTTGTACGGGTAACAATATTAGCGAAGCCCTTTTCATTCAGGTTTTTAACAATTGCAGATCCGACCATACCACGATGTCCTGCAACAAATATTTTCGATTCCTTTTTCATACTGATTACTTTACTGAAAAATTTTAGCTGACAACAAATCTAATTGAATTATATCTATATCTGATAGCACATTATGGCGAATATTTAACAGGTATGGGTGGTTGTTGACCCCTGAGAGGCAAATGAATGAATCCTGTTAGGATTAATCCTGAAGGCTTCTGAAACCAATTTTGAATAAAAAAAACCGCCCCGGAATATTCGGGACGGTTATGATTTCTTTTGTGCTAATATTAATAGAACTTCCCGCGATTGTCTTCTACATTGGCTTTTTCTTTCAATGCATTGAACACTTCATATTCGCTTCTTTGTTTACGCTGATCAGCAATTTGTTTTTGATTGGCAGTATAATCTTTTGTTGCTGCAGGCTCAGTCACCTTTTCAACTGAAACAACAAAAACAGCATTATCGCCTCGAATTGCTTTGGATGTTTGTCCCGCCTTCATTGCAAAAATAATTCCCACCAAACGAGGTTCGCTACCAACTCCCTGCAAGTATGGATTAGAGAAAGTAACATTGTCAGCCGGTGTAACAGGCAGGTTGAGTTTCTGTCCAATGGCATCCATCGTTGTAGCGCCGGCAGTTTTTGTATTGAACTGCTCAATGAGTTTTTCAGCCTTTTTCAATTTGAGTGCTTCAGCAGAAACCTTGTCTTTTACATCTTCCATAGGCAGGATCCCTTTTTCCTTGATCTCAGTAAGTTTACCAATTACATATTTATCGCCGAAAGTAAAGACTTTGCTCACTTCACCTTTTTCTACTTTGTATGCCCAACGCACCATTTCGCGAGGTGACTCGAGACCGGCAATATTTTTATCGCCTTCTTTGAGATTATCAGCGATGCGTTTGTTAAGGCCTTGTTTCACAATTGCACTGTCAAACAGTTCTGCTGTTGAATTATCGGCTGCAAACTTTTGGGCATCCTGGTAGATCTTATCGAAGGTCTTCTGAGAAGCTTCAACCTTGTGTTCTACAACGGCAATCTGTACCTGTTTGCTTGATGCACCCTTGTCCATTATTTCGATCAGGTGAATTCCGAATTGAGAAGACACTATCGGCATGTCGCCTTTCTTTCCGTTAAAGCAGGCATCGTTGAATGATGGAACCATCATGCCCGGCTTGAACCAACCCAGGTCACCGTCCTTGATGGCAGAGCCCGGATCTTCAGAATATTTCTTTGCAAGTTCTCCGAATTTTTGTCCCTTTTTAATGACTGCTTTCAAACTGTCTGCTTTGCTTTGAGCCGCAACAGTATCTCCATTCTGAATTTTAATGAGGATGTGACGGGCTTTAACAGAATCAGAAACCATTTTGGTATTGGTAAGTTTGGCAAGTTTGTATGTTCCATTTTCGAAATATGGTCCCACCACAGTTCCCAATGATGCATTGAATAAGGTATCGAGTGCAGGTTGCAGACTTCCTTTGCCTTTATAAGTACTATCGAATGGAGCGTCGCTGTTCTGGTTCACAAAAAGTGAGTCATTGGTTGAAGCAGTAAACTCTTCTTTCTTTTTGTTCAGCCATTCTTCTCCTTCTTTGTTATCGTCAGCAGATGGCTTCACATCGAAAGTTACGTACTCTACTTTACGAATCGTCTCTGCCTGCTTGAAATCATTCTGATGTTCGTTGTAATAACTTCTCATGTCGCTGTCTTCAACCTTGATTGAGCTGTCAGGAACAGATCCATAATCCATGCGGATGTACTTTAAAGAAACCATGCGTCCTGTTTCTTCATAGTTAGCCTTAGCTTCGGAAGTTGTAGCAAAGAGACCTCCTTTGATGGCATCCTTGTATTTCTGCGCAATACGCTCATCAGAAATTGCATCTTCAAAACTCTTCCATTGCTTTTGAATGGCTTCTTCACGGTTAGGAAGGTCTTTTAAAAACTTCACCACATCCTGCGGGTTGAACTGGTTTGTCTCCTTATTGGTAAAAGCTGTTTTGATCTGCTCATGTACATTTTTACCTGTACACATGTCATATAATTCTTCCGGACCGCAAGAGACTCCGAGTTTTTTATATTCTTTGCCGAGGATCAGATTATTCAGTTCCATGCTCCATGCCTGCTCGCGAAGTTGGTCAGTTGTTGTTTGGTCAACACTTTCTTTTTGAGTATTTGCCTTATAGTTTTCAATCAGTGTCTCCACTTTCTTTTCAAACTCCGGGTAGCGGATTTTTTCTCCGCCAACAACACCCATTACATCACTATTTCCGCTCATAATGCCCTGGTTGCTGGTCACTACATCGCCGAGGATAAAAAGAATCATACTTGCTCCCACGAAGAAAATGAGAAGCCCTACACGTTTACGGATACGTCCGATTATTGCCATATTTTTAGTTTGAGGTTTGAAGTTTATAGTTTGAGGTTTGGGGTTTGAAATACAGCGTTTGAGGTTTGATCAAATCCATGAAATTTCGAGGCGCGAATATACAATAGAGAATGGAAATGGGAAATCCTGTTTATTTGAATGTTTCCAACCTGCCATAATAGCTATCCTATTTACTCAAATGAAGATATTTGTTGAATTCAGGAACAATTTTCAGTTTGTAAACAGCAAGGACATAAATGAGAGAAATCACCAAAGTGTGCATAATAATGTCAAAATACCTGTTTTCAAGCTGAGGCAAGAGGTAATTGATAAAGAAACAGGCAATGATCAGTCCTGCGATGATGAGGTTTTTCTTGTCAAATGGCTGCAAACGGAAGAACTTCCAGACAGTAAAGGTCATCATTGAATTGTAAAGAAGAGCAGAAACCGATGTTGCAATGGCAGCCCCTTCAATTCCCATTCTGGGGATCAGGAACATTTGAAGACCGAAAACAATCACTGCAAGGGAAATCAGGAATATGGCTCCATACCTGTATTTTTCAGAATTAAAAAGGATAGAAGCATTCAGTCCTGTGGCCATATTGAATAGGGTACCGATGCTGATGATCAGAACTACCCACCTTCCCTGACTGTAATCTGCAGGAAGGAAAGTAAACAGGCTGGAAATATTAATGTTGATATTGAGGAAAAGAAAACCTCCGAGAAGCAACATATACAATGATGACTTGTGGTAGATGCTATAAATCTCATCGTGTTTATTTTCAGCCCAGGCGAATGCGATTTTTGATGCGGCAATTTTATCTATTGCAGTGAGCGGGGCTTCAATTACCGTAGGAATAAAAGCAGCGATGGTATAAATACCGACAAATCCGAGCGGCATGAATTTTCCGATCATGATGCTGTCGAAATACTTCAGTCCGATACTGGCTACACCGGCAAACCACAACAATAATCCATAACTAATCAGGTCAGGGAATTTTTTCTCGCGAAAATATTTCCAGTCGATACGGAAGCCGGGCTTGTCGAAAATAAAAATATAAATGATGAGTCCCAATAACTGAATGGCATACAAAGCGACATAACCTGCAATAAACTGATCCAGGGTCAGCCACTTCAGGTAATAAATGGTGATCAATGCAATGGTCATCAGCCTCACCACAACATCGTTGAGAAATGCCGGGATTGTGCTTTTGAAATGCGAGGAGCAATAAATACCGAGTATTGCGATGAAACTCAGAAAAAAGATAAGCGGAAAAACATAATTGAAAAACTCCAGGAACATCGGGCTTTCTCTCCTATACTGGTTCATGATAAAATCCTTCAACAGCCAGATCAATCCGGTGCCAAGAATAAAACCAATGACAGGAAACAGCAGCATGAAACCAAAGAATCCATGGTGCTTTGTTTTTTCATTCTTGAATAGCGGAAAGAACTTTGTGGTGGCATTGCCGATGCCCATTGGTACAAACATGGCTGCAAGCAGGGAAAAGGAATACAGGATGCGAGTTAGTCCGAGTTCTTCTTTTGTGAGAAAGTGCGGGCTGATGACAATGAGCGAGACAAAACCGATCACGATACCGATGTAGGTAGTGATGGTGTTGGTGATGCCTTGTCGTTTGATGACGCCCATGAAGGAAGTTAGAAGTTAGTATTGAGTATTGAGTATTGAGTATTGAGTATTGAGTATTGAGTATTGAGTATTGAGAAATTGAATGGCCGGTGAAAGAGAAGAAATCAAAAGTCAGTAACGTTTCAAATATGAAAATTATTTAAAGTTGCTTCTCACCTTACGTCAAAGCCTGGTGAATTGCGAAAAATGTTCCATCCTGAATAAGTCTTCATGCGTTTGTCGGCCTTGTAAGGTGTACACCGCAGTACATATCCGTCAGGGAGACAGAGGGATAATGTTACTTCTATCATTCCCGGCCCGGATAGATTTTTCTTTTTCATGCTGATGAGTGTGCTTTCGCGTTGTCCTTCAAGATAAACCGAATATTCTCCCGGATTATTTTTTGTTTTAATACTACGCAGTGAGCCGGGCTGTACAATGCCATTCCTGATGGAACCCATTTTACTCCCGCTGCCATCATAGAGTTCTGCGTCAAGATCAGGGGCCAATCCTTCAATCCATGTACGAAAGGTAAGCAACGGTGCATTTCTAAAACTGAGCAACGGATAGCAGTTAATGTAATAGTCGCCAGCAAACATTAAAGTATCTGCAGGAGGATAGGTTGCTGTTTCTCGTCCGGGGTTCGCTCCCGGGCGTGATGGGATTGGTGTTTCGCGCTTGCTGCCTTCCTTCATCCTTTGCTTTTCCGCCTTTTTCTGCTCATCAATCCTGTGGTTAAGCAGTTTGGTGAGTGAATCAATCTTGTTGCGCATATCAGCATGCTTCATGAGTTCTGCACTGATGATAATTCCTTCCTTTACTCCTGCCGAATCGAAATATGATGCATATGCAAAAGCCTTAGCCGGGTCGCAATTACGAAGGTCGCGGAAGTCGTTCATGAATTCTGCCGGACGTGCGTTGGGTTTCATCGCATCAGCAGTGAGGAGTAATGCATATGCATCACAATACTTCGCATCATACTTCACCACCAGACGTGCTTGTTGTGCAGCCTGATAGTACAACTTCATTTCAAAGTATGTTTCAGCAAGTTTCATGTGCGCCAACGGGTGATTGCTTTTTATCTGAATTGCATCCTTGTAGTAGCTGATTGCTTCGTCATGTTTTTTCTTGTCATGGTAAAGTGCGCCGATCAGTACGTTGCATTCATAACAATCATTGTTCCGGGAAATGGATTGATGTGCTTCACGCAGTGCGTCATTTAACTTATGTTGGTCTGTGTAAATGCAGGCAAGGTAATAGTATGCATCATGATCCATACTATCAAGTGATGTGGCTGTGCGCAATTGCAGTTCTGCAGAGTCAAGCTGACCAAGCATATAACAACTGCGCCCATAGAAGCAATGTGCAGTAGCCCATTCATCCTTGATAGAAAGCATTTTGCGTGCTTTCTTTTTCACCATTTCATAATTTCCGTTTCTGAAATAAATGCTTGCTTCAACATAAGGCGATGCAACGTTTTTGGGATTCAATGCTTCAAGACGTTTGCAATATTCGAAGGCATGAGAATCGTCACCTATATAAAGATAAGCGTAACACAATTGTTGCAGGGCAGTTTCGTTGAGGAGATCGTAACGCAATACATCATTAAACAGCAAGATGGCTTTACGCACATCCCCGGAACGAAGGTCAATGGAAAGCGCTTCACGGAGTTTAGCGACAGCAAAAAGTTCACCGGGCGAAATGCGGTCTTTGAGTTTTACATTGTCAATAAATTCTGCAGGCACAGCAAAGTTGATGTTTTGGGCACCACCTCTCACGTTCATTGTGCTAATGCCAATGAGTGCGCCTTTTTCATTTACCACGGCACCTCCACTGCTGCCTGCGCTGAAGGGAGCTGTTATTTGAAGCATTTGCATGGTGGTATCTTCTGCGCGCCTGCGACCGCTGATAATTCCTTCACTGATGGTGTTTTCGTAACCAAGCGGGCTGCCGATGGCGAATACCTTCTCCCCTACTTCAATTTCTTTTGTTGTGCGGTGAACGGGTACCAAATCTTTGGCGTCAATTTTAAGTATCGCAAGGTCGTGCTCAGGATCAATGCCGATTATTTTTGCCTGTATAAATTTCTTATTCAGATGCACCTGTATTTTTTCTGCTTCGGCAATGACATGAAAGTTTGTGATTATTTTTCCATCCTCGGAAAGGATCACTCCACTACCCTGCCCTTGCGGATGGTCGTATGAATCGGTTGTATAAATAATAACAACGCTTGGGCTGACCTTTTTGAAGATCTTTTGTGCATCTCCGGAAAAAGAAAAATGAGTGGTGAAAAGGAATATGAGAAGCGATACTAAAATCCGTAAGTAGAACATCGTGGCTAAGTTAGTAAAAAAATATTGTCATTGAGGATGCAGCCCACCCACCGGTAGTGCACACATTTTAGAGATTCCTCCCCCGCCCAGAAGCTTTGCGGGCCGGATCGGAATGACATGCTATCATGAACTTTTTGAGCGGAAGGTGACATTTCTGTATTAAGAGTAAATTTTTCCTTCCGCCAATTTAATTAACAACTTTCTTTGTCATTTAAAATGAAGCCCCGATGGTTTAAGGCGCAACCAAGAATCTCGTCAACTCAAACTGATGCACTACCCATCCACCTCTTATACCAAGCCATAAAGAAAAACACAAACCAGAGCCGTTCAAAATATTCCAGCCGGCCGGAGAGATATTCTTTTTTCAGGTTTTCAACTTCCGATTTATTCAGAATATCAAAAACACCGCCGGAAGAATTTTGCGCAAACGTATCTTCAAAAAAATCTTTCAGTTCATTCTTCAGCCACTTCTCCACAGGAACGCCGAAGCCCATTTTAGGCCGGTCCATGATTTCTCTCGGGATGTAGCGGTGAACAATATCACGCAGCATGATTTTTCCAACACCTTCTCTGTATTTATAATGCGAAGGGAGCTTGCTAACAAATTCAATTACCCTTTGATCCAGAAACGGCTCACGGCCTTCCAGTGATGCGCTCATGGTTGCACGGTCAACTTTCTGAAGGATGTCATCCACCATGTATGTTTTATATTCCACGGCAATGATACGGGCAAGTACATCATTCGATGAACCATATAGATCATTGTCATCGAAAACAGAAGGAAGATGCTGCGTTTTATTGTTGATTAGCTTTTGAGCCTCTCCCTCTGTATAGCAGGAATGAATTATCTCAAAGGCTTTCACAGGGTCCTTTTTCTTCAGCACCAAAAATAATTTCTCCAGACGATCAGCCTTGGATGCTGGCTTGGATTTGTTATGAATCATTTTCAAACCGGCAGCCATCATCTCCCCTACTTCGGAAGGAACCATAGAGAATTTTTTCCAGTAGTTCATGAAACGCTTGTGTCGTGGGTAGCCTGCGAAAATTTCATCACCACCGTCGGCACTCAAGGCCACTGTAACATGCTGTCGGGCGATACGGCTTACGAGCGTGGTAGGAATTCCGGAGGTATCACCAAAGGGCTCGTCGTATATATCAGCAAGCTGCGGCACCAGTTCAACAGCATCTTTGATGGTACAAAAGTATTCATGGTGATCCGTGCCTAAGTGTTGAGCCACCTTCTTTGCATGATCTGCTTCATTGTATTCTTTCTCATGAAACCCGATCGTGTAGGTTTTTATTTTCTGTGCCGAATTTTTCTGCAAAAGAGCAGTGACGCAGGAGCTGTCATACCCTCCGCTCAGAAATACCCCCACAGGAACATCGGCAACCATTCGGTATTGAAAGGCGGAAGAGAGTAATCTCTCTGTGGTATCAACTGCCTCGCTATAGCCGATATCCAGTTTCGGGCGGTTGTATTCATCAGTAACGTCCCAGTATTTTTCAATCGTAATATTCTTCGAAACCAGGTCGATTTTCATCAAATGACCCGGCATGAGTTTATGGGCATTCTTAAAAATGGAATATGGTGCAGAAATGTATCCATGTTGAAAATAGAGTGAAAGTGCATCCACATCAATTTCTTTTTTGAAACCGGGATGCTTATGAAAGGCCTTCAACTCTGAACCAAAAAGGAAAAGGTCATCCTGCATATACCAGTAAAATGGCTTCACTCCTGCCCTGTCGCGGAAGAAAACGATTCGGTTGTTTTTTTTGTCATGAAGGGCAATTGCAAACATGCCGATAAATCCATCCACACATTTAGTCCCGTATTGCTGGTATGATTTGAGGACCACCTCAGTATCACTGTTGGATTTGAATACATGGCCGAGTGCTTCAAGATCTTTACGGAGCTCTTTGTAGTTGTATATCTCGCCATTCAGCATCACCACATCGCCGGTCACTTCATTTGTCATAGGCTGGTGGCCGAGCGGGGAAAGGTCAATGATGCTTAGTCTGCGAAAACCAAAACCCACGGAAGCGCTTTGTGTGTCAGCCAAATATTCCCCGCTGTCATCCGGACCGCGATGAATGAGTGACTCACGCATGGCGATAAGGGTTTCCTTAGTGCTGTTTTTTTTGAAATCGATAAAGCCGGTGATGCCGCACACAATGGAAAAGGTTAATGGTTAATAGAAGTGAGATGTGAGATATTAGATGTGAGATGTGAGATTCTCGTTACTTGATTGAAAACTGGGGTAAATGTAATAACAATACAGGGTTTGAAATTGAAACAATATCCGGCGGATAATAAATATGAATGAACAGATAACTGCATACTACATATGGTTTTCTCTTTTTCTCTACTTTCGCGCATCATGATCGATTTTGTCTCGCCGGCTACAAAGGAAAAGCTCATTCATCAGAACGGAGCATTGATCACTGCCAATGGAGAATCTTTTCCTGTTGTGAAAGGAATTCCCCGTTTTGTTCCTATTGAGAATTACGCCTCAGCTTTCGGATTACAGTGGAATACGTTTGCTAAAACCCAGCTCGACAGTCACAGTCAGCTGAGTATCACCCTTGAAAGACTTGAAAGGTGTCTTGGATTTCCTCTTGCGGAGTTAAAAGGAAAAACGGTGTTGGAAGTCGGGTGCGGCGCCGGCCGGTTTACAGAGCTTTTGGTGAATAGCGGTGCACTGGTTCATTGCATTGACCTCAGTCATGCAGTCGAAGCGAACAGGCAAAACATAGGCGACAAACCAAACTACAGAATTGCCCAGGCAGGGGCATATGAAATACCTTTTCCTGACAACACATTCGACGTGGTGATGTGCCTGGGTGTGGTACAGCACACACCTTCATCTGAAAAAACGATAGGATCACTATGGCAGAAGGTGAGACCGGGCGGAATGCTTGTGATCGATCATTACCGCTGGCGGCTTGCTTATTACAGCAACCTGCGTTTTGTGTACCGTGAGTTTTTCAGAAAAATGAAACCTGAAAAAAGTCAGCGTATCATACATAAACTGGTAGATCTTTTTTTTTCGTTGCACTGGGCATTCAGAAACAACAAAGTATTGTACTGGCTCTTGATCCGTTTCACTCCGCTGTTCGAATATGTTCGTGAATATCCCCAACTGAGCAAGGAAATACATAAGGAATGGTGCAGAATGGACACTTATGACGGGCTCACTGATTATTACAAACACCTCCGCACGCCTGCTCAGATAAAACACGAGCTTGAAAAACTGGGCGGAAAAAATATCTGGATCAACCGCGGTGGCAATGGTGTGGAAGCCCGGTGCATGAAATGACGAAACCGCGATTACTCTTATTTCCTCCTGTTTATTCCTCGCTGATAAAAAAGGAAGCAGAGATGTTCTCCTCTGCTTATGAAGTGAAGATCTTTGACCTTAAGTCAACTATTAAATCAACCATTCCTTTTCGATTTATTTTGCAATTTTTATTTCTACTGAAAAATATATGGAGCGCTGATATTATGATCAGCCGGTTTGTGGGCTACCAGACCATATTGCCAATATTATTCAGCAAGCTTACAGGAAAGCCCGTGGTATGTATCATGGGAGGTTTAGAGTGTATAAAATTCCCTTCAGTAAAAACAGGGAGTTACATAAAACCCTTTTTCGGTTCGGTAACCAAATGGTGTCTGAAGAATGCCACGCACCTTTGTCCCGTACATGATTCATTGATTCTTACCGATTACACATACCAGGATGACGATTATCCGAAACAGGGTTACAAATATTTTGTTCCTGATTGCATGACACCTGTAACGGTTATCCGCAACGGGTATGACGCATCAAAATGGCAGCCTGCCAATTACAAAATACCAAACACATTCATCACTGTTGCACATGGAATAGATGAGGATCATCTGTACCGCCTGAAAGGAATCGATCTCATCATGGAAATTGCATCTTCATTCCCTCAATGCAGTTTTACTGTTGTAGGTGGAAAAAAAGAAAAGCTCATACAGAATGCGCCATCAAATATTCATTTTGTGGGGGAAGTGGCGAATGACAAGCTGCATGACTTACTTGGCTCACAGGAATATTATTTGCAACTTTCCATTATTGAAGGATTTCCAAATGCATTGTGTGAAGCGATGCTTTGCGGTTGCATTCCGATAGGTAGCAATGTGGGAGCGATTCCTGAAATTATCAATGATGAAAAATTGGTCCTCAAGCGAAAAGACACTCAACAGTTGAAACCGATCATTGATTTTGCACTGACACTTGATAAGAAAGCAGCTGCAGTATCTGCGAGGGAGCGTATTAAAAATAATTATCCGATTGAGCGGAGGGCGGGGAGTTTTTTGGAGTTATTTGCGGGGTTGGTGAAAAAGAAATAACCACGGAGATTCTATGTATAAATCCATAAACACATAGTTACATAGACCACATAGAAATCCCCGCACTAAAATTC
>CAYHHK010000058.1:0-1239 GCA_964356415.1 uncultured Flavobacteriales bacterium | reverse complement strand
AAATCCATAAACACATAGTTACATAGACCACATAGAAATCCCCGCACTAAAATTCAATGTGTTCTATGTGCCTCCGTGGTGAATGGCTGTTCATTTCACCACCCACTTCTCTCCCGGTGGTTTTGTAATCGGTGTTTTGGATGCGTAAACACCAAAACCATACCGGTTATCCCAATGTGTTAATCGCACCGCTCCGAACCCATTCTCGAAATACCAGCGGCTAACCTCTTCAGGCGTATGGTAATGCCTCCACCTCGGAGTTAGGGAATCAAACATATCTACGTGTAATGTTTCGTAGTCGAGTTTTTTTCCTGACAGGCTATAAATAAAAAAAATGGTTTTTGTAAAAACGAGAACAACTGCTTTTTGAAAAGCAGCCGGTGTTCTTGAAACAAAGATCCGCAGCCAGTCAAAAACTCTTCTTTTAATGCCCCACAATACTGAACCTTTTCTCTCGTAAAGCCAGATAAAAAATTTTCCTTCATTTTTTACTGTAGTGGCAAGCTTGTGAAATGTATGCTCTGTATTGCGTGTATGGTGAATTACACCATTGGAAACGATGAAGTCGAAAAAATTTTCGGCAAAGGGAGGCTGTTGCAAATCCCCGCGTAGAAAACACACGTTTTTACTTTTTCTCTTAGTCTCTGCAGTAAAAACACTATTTGAAAAGTCAATACCGAAACTGACCATTCCCTTGGTTGAAAAATATTCAGTAAGCATACCATTGCCGCAGCCGGCGTCGAGGATCGTTTTTGACTGAATCTCTTTTTCGCTTGTTTCTACTTCAAGGAGAAATTGCTCGAAACGCGATTGCACAGTGAAACCCCAGGTAGTCTCCATCTCTCTGTCCTGATGTGCTTCCCATTCAGAGCTAAAGCTCCATTTCAAATCTGCATTGGATGATTGAATGCTGGCTTTTGGAAATTTGCCTTTGAATTCATTTACTCTGGCAAAATGCTTACTGATCCACTCCGGAGGAAAGGCATCCTGAAAAAAGACGGGAACGCCATTCATCAGGGGGTAACATTCTCCGGTTAATTCGTTGATAAAAATGCCCTCGGCAAGATTGTCTCCGGCTGATTCAATGGAAAAATACGTCAGCGCCCCTTTGTCCCGGGGATCACGGAAATATGAAATAAAGCTGGATTGCATCAATAAGGAATTTGCGGTCGGCAAAAGTATAAAAATCGCGGTGGGGAGAATGGTTTTTTTTGAGTGAAGGAAAATGATACTTTCGCG
>CAYHHK010000057.1:5273-23418 GCA_964356415.1 uncultured Flavobacteriales bacterium | reverse complement strand
GTTTCCCAAGGTATCCTAATTCCTCTATTCAACACCCATAATCCCGGCATGGAACATTTAACCTTGAATCGAATATTATCTGATGGTTGGTAAAGTGATAAAGCATCCCACCATAAATTAAACTCCTGCTCTGTGGTTACGTGAATCTTTGCAGGTAAATACATTTTTGGAGTTAAACTACCCGCTGAAGTGCCACCACCTACAATGATTGAATTACCTGCATCATAGATGTCGAGTTGATTTGTTCTGGTTGAATCAATGTACGCTCCTCCAACTATTGTTGCCTGATAATCTGTCATTGTAGATGTTCCTATTCCTACCTTTCCTCCGTAGTAAATGCCGTCTACTTCTGTTGTCCATTGAGAGGAAGGAATTTGTGTTATATCATATTGTGTGGCAAGAACTGATGTGTCTGCTTCTATTGTATATGAAGGAGTTGTTCCTGAAATCAATATTCCGTTTCCCTGATAGATTCTTGTTTTTAATGTGTCCTGCCATTGACCCCATCCAAAAGCTGTTGCTCCTTTGTTTTGTTTCATCCTCCATTGATAGAGAGTATCTGTAAGGATACGGACATCATTTGCGGAAATTGCAATTGGAGATGTTGCCGTATAAATTACAGAAGCATGATCAAGTTGTGTTGTTCCCCAATAAAGATGATCAGAAATAGCATAGAGAAATCCAAGAGAAGAAGGTATAGGGGCTACAGTACTATTGGTGATCTTCACCAAGGGAGTAATGAGTTTGTCAGTCGGTAATATTTTTTGACCAGCGCAAGTTATAGAGAGTAAAACGAGTAATAGAATTAGTAACTGCTTCATATAGAGTAGTAAAGTTTTGTTTCAACAATCATCAGTAATCCGGAAGTGTACCCGCCTGCTGCACTAATAAAAAGCGAAGTATCTTCCGTCATCGAGTAAATTTTTTCAACTGGTATATCGAACCAGGCTCCTGGGGCGAGTGTTTCCCCGTCAAGTAAATCAATGCCACCATTTGACACTCCCAGAGTAAGTGTCATTTCATGTGATTCCCTGTTAACAATCGTTACATGGACTAACTGGTATCCTTTAGGAATTACATTTGATAATTGTTTGTCCACAAGAATTGTGTAAACTGCCGGTGGCGCCTGTGCAGTTGTAGTAGTGGAATTATCTACTCCGCCGGAAGGCATATCAACTTGACTTTCCAGTGGTGCAATGGTGGGATCAATTCCAAGCGCGTGAAGATGCATACTTCCCAACACCACGCGCTGTAAAAGCTTTTGATCACGTTTTCCAATCAAATACAAATCAGACAGTTTTGCTGCCTGAAATGTTTGATTTGTCGCCTCTGCGAGCATATAGTCGTTGAAGGTTCCCATTAGACGAGAGATGCGGTGTAAAGAGCATAAAGTCCTGGCATGTCTGAAGGTGTGAATCCGGCATCAGTCATGGCTTTTAATAAATCAGCATGATCAGCGGTTAGTGTTGCCAGTGTTGTCATCTGTGGCGCAGTTAAAGGGAGATCAACAATTGTTGCCATCGGTAATTCAAGTGTAGTCAGATCGATTTTCTCCGTTGTGACTGCTCCGGCACCGAGATCAGCAGTTCCGATTATACCCAGTTCATCAGCAGAAATCAAAAATGCTACCACCCAAGTTGTTCCATTGAACACAGCAGTAATAGTCAATTTAACTCCGGCAAGTTTATCTGGCATTTGTGTGCCCAGAATGAAAATATGTAACCCGGGGGATAGTGTGGCTACGGCATCCCAATACAGCATTACGGTCTGCCCCGTTGATGGATCACCCACGTAATTAACTGACCAGTTCGCGCTACTTATTGAAGCGGTGCCGCGAATTAAATACTGATTACTCTCGTTTGTTTGGTCAACTTCGCCGTCATTTCCATTTGTAAGCGTGATCGCATTGGTAATTATATTAGAAGGTGCAGCAGCACCAGCAGCACCTGTATCTCCTTTTGCCCCTTTAAGTGAAGCAAGAAAGACCGCCTCACTTCCAACATTGGGCACTGCAAGCCACTGTTGGTATGCTGATAATCCAGCAGCCCCGGCGTTTCCGTTACTACCATTTGCGCCATTTGCACCAGCAGCACCTGCTGGCCCCGTTGGGCCAACTGTTCCAGGTAAACCTGTTTGTAATTGTATCGGATACGAAGTTGAAAATGCTTCTTGCATGGTAGTTTTTATGAAAGTGAATTGTAGTTGTAGGTGGCCATGATTCTTTGAAGAGTGGCCAATAACTTATTGAATCGAGTAGTATTGGAAATTTGTGCAGAGTAAATCATCTGCAAGTACAAGGCCCAGGTCACGGTGATGTCAGTAAATTCCGTGTAAGTTAATTTGCTGTCGATGTTTAATTGATTGGCAGCTTCAGTCATCTGAAATAAACCGGTTTGAATGCGACCATATAAAGCGACTGTAAAAGTTTCATTGTAGGTATCTATGCCATCCCCAATAGTGTACCGAATCTGGTAAACTCCATCTTCAATGGTGCCGAGTTCAGTTTCAGTCAACGTGTATTTAAGTGTGGATGGTAATGTGGCGGCATCAAAAGCGTTTGCCGCTGTTGCATAAGGCGTTAATTTCTGCCAATTTGCCAAAACCATAAGATCAATAGATACAGGTGTACCGTCAGGTTTGGTGATTAACAGCCTGGCTTCGGTGATAGAACTGTTGTCGATTACTAAATTGGTTCCCGGGTTAGCAGTGGTTCCCCAGCCAGTTGTATTAGAAACCGCATCGTATTCCCCGGTGACGTCGAATAAAACCAATTCGGCACAAAGATTCTGTTGGAGATAACTTAATTTTAACTTGAGTGCCATGAATTGCGTTTAAAAAAGTTTGAAAAAAGAACCGGGAGTGGTTACCCGGTTCCTAATGAATCAGAGGATTAGTTTAGAAATCCTGCGCAGTTCCAGAACCATGAACGAAGTTCACAGCTTCGGTCTGCAGAATGTCGATGACCGTATTTACAACAGTTGCTGCAGGATGGTAAATCAGAACTTCTCCTGGCAATGATTGTGTGCCAGTGAAATTGGTGAGGCCGTTGTTGTAACCAAGCACGATACAATTGTATCCTGTACCTGTAACCACACCCGGATCAATTGATTTCGGAATAGGATTGCCAATTCGGCTTTCCTTACCCCAGTTTCCCTGAGCAAACCAGAATCTTTCAGCAACCTGTTCGGCAGTGCCTTTTCCCATGGAAGCAGAAGTCTTGAAATTGACAGTATCCAACGGGCTGAAATTGATAAGATCAATTGTCGGGAAGCGAACCTGGTCATACTTCAGTACGCCAACTTCGAATTCCTTTACAATACCGGTGCATTTGATACCCCATGCAGCAGCGTTTCCGGTAGCAGCAGGAATAACCTGGACACCGTCTCCAGCATCAGTCCATGCGCCAGATGCGCAGGTAACAGCCCGATCAAGAGTTACTGCAAGCGTATCAATTGCTTTAACTTTATAAACAGGATCAATCAAAGCCAGCGTACCGTTGAGCGAATCAGCAGCAAAACGAATGTAATCTCCTACCGCCAGTGTTCCGGCAGCAGTGTTGTAAGTTAAATCAGCCGCTACGTTGATAACATTTGATCCATTGACAACAGTAGAAGTGTTTGTCAAGTCGTATGTGGCATCAACTGCTACACTGCAGATTGCATCAAACTGAATTTTACCCAGAGTTTCCAGTTTGAAATTGTCAACCAGGCTGGCACAAACGCCAAGCGTAACTTCAGATTTTGTTGCACTGGTAGCTGCAGATTTGTAAGCACCATGTTTGTACATTGGGCGATTACCAAACTGTGCATCGGAAGAATCCAGAATTAACCGGACATAATAATTGTTGTCATCAATGGCAGTAATCTGCCCTGAAGTTCCGTCATATCCGATGTAGGATACCTGCTGAACAGCAGCAACATTGGTTTCTGTACGACCATTTACGATATTTTTCTTATCGATAAATGGGGTGAATAACAGGGAGGTGCCATTCCTGACGCAGATCCGGAATCTGGTGTTGGAGGCAAGTGTTGATAAACTCAAATTATCAGGGTTTACGACAGCAATCTGGCCATCGGAAAGGTCAGCATAACTCTCGATAACAGTGCCAGCAGCTTTAGCTGCTACAGCTTTACCCACGAGTACGTGAACTACATTTTTTTGGTTAAACATTTTGAAGTGGTATTAAGAGTGAAAAATGAAAAAATGGATTATTGATTTGATTCTTGTTTTTGTGATTTTGGTGCCAGGATGCTACGCTGTTGAATAATTCTCAATGCCTGGTTGACAGCACCTTCTACAATTTCCGTGTGGAAAGCGTCATTTACCTGGCTGGTAACATCCGTGTTTAAATCGATTGGTGTGGGTTTTGCAACGTAAGCGATATGGTAATCAAGCAGTGTCTGACCACCGGTAATCAGTTCATGTTTACGGTTATTGTATTCCATGCGCCAAACCAGAGTTTCATCAGGACGGCGAAATGGGTTACGGATATTGGTAATATATGAATCGTAACTTGTTGGTTTTACCGGGATTTGCGGAACTTTTGCAGTCCCAATTTGCAGTGATGCGTGTTCTTCGAGGACAAATAAAACCGGTGTGGATAACTGCACATAGCAACCGTTATCCATGTTGAAAGCATCCGTGGTAAAAGAACTCTGGGCAAATGCCTCACGCTGAAGCAGGTTGGAAATTACTTTCTTCTCAAATTCACTGCGGTCAAAAACAAGATAATAGCGCATGATGAGCGCCAATTCACTTTCACGCATAAACAAACTGATCTCTGTCGTATCGAATAATTCAGTACGAACATCTACCAGCGCTTTAAGCTTTGTGTCGAAAGCGTATTTTATCTCTGCTGCGTTCATTATTCTTGTTCCTGTTGCTGTTGTTGTGACTGCTGTTGCTGCGGCACCCTTCCCGGGTCATTGGCCTTGATTGCCAATCTTACAGCCTGGTTGATGATTGTCTGATGAAATGATTTATGCAATTCACACTCCGCTGTTGGTGCGCCTTCAATATCAATCCTGCGAGCAAATTTGATATAGGTCAATTCGTAACAGTTTTCAGTTGTAGAAAACGTGGTATACTTATCAACCAGCACAATAGGAAACACTGTACTCGGATCAATCCAACCTGGTGGCGGATTACCAGACTCATCTGTATCTGTAAAAGGTCGTTGATAATAATGCAAGACCACTTTAGGGTAAATAATAACCGGAGAATTCATGGGCGAGGTAACGAATTTAGTACCAAGTACTTTGCCAATCAGTTGACATCCTACCCATTTATCATCAACAACGACTACATGGCTCCTGGATAATTTTACCCGGGAGTCCACATAGTACATGAATTCAGATTTCGGAACTTGATTTGTTTGAAAGGCAAAATCACCAAGTTCTTCTACAGCACAAACCATTAGATCAAATTTCTCTACTGTATAGAGTTCTTTGATAGCATCATAGTTCTTAGCATAGTTGAACTGCATTACCAGTTCGTCCATGGCCTGATTACATAGTGCACTTTTCTCGCCTGGTGTCATAGGTGGCGCTGTATGCAGTGCAACTGCATCGTAATCAATATCGAACTTATCGCTAATCTGTTGGTTCGTCATTTGTTTTATCCTTCGATCAGTGCTTTGATACGGATCATTTCAGTGTTGAATTCCGGGGCTGTGAGATTAATTACAACTTCGGACAGTGTTTTGCCAAGGAACTTGCCAGAGTCCAGGGTAAATTCGCGCATACCTTCGCGTTGAATTGCTCCTACATGCAGTGCGCGGGTGACTAACAACTTCATTTCGTAATTGGCATCCTTTGTGATATCCAGGAATTTCTGCGGCGTGTTGTCGATGATCTCCTGGATCATGTTGATGTAGGTGTCAGCCTTGGCATCTTCCGGCGGCCTCTTTGCTTTGTTGTTCTGTAACCAGAACACGCAGAGTAAATCGAACATTTTAGTTTTGGATGCCTGAATCTTTTTGAACTGTGAGTAAACATCAGTCATGATTTCAGCTTTCTTCACGCGATCATTTTCGGTGTACCCCAAATCCCGCAATGCCCAAACATATTCTCCGCTGTCAAGCCGTTCTTCCCAGGACGGTGCCACGATATCGTTATTGGTAAGCAACACTTTCCAACGCAAGTAATCTGTAGGATTACTCAGGTCAAGCAAGAATCCGCTGCGCATCAATTCATCATCCTTTGTAACAAGGACTTCGAATTTGTGCCAGAAATTATCTTTCTTCTTGTACGAATTCAAATCTTCTCCAAGCAATTCTTCGAAATACAGACGTTCTGCATCGGTAAGCGGGTTGATTAATCCACCACGATGGATATCCATTGGTACAATAAACCGTGTTTTGGTTCCGTCATACTTGAAATATCCCTTGTGTTTAGGATCGTCATTAATCGCCCCTTGTCGGGGAGATGGCATCAGCACCACTTTCTTATCGATAAGTGGGCTGGGCACCTTTGTTTTTACTTCTGTTTCCATCTTCTTTGTTTAATAGTCCTCGCCAGACTATGTTAGTTTATAATCCTGTTGCGTGAATTTTGTAACTGATGTTGATACGAATAGTACCCGTAGCTGCTCCTGTAAAAGCCGCAGAAGATACAAGGGCAAGTCCTTTACCCACTGAAATAGCAGTAGCAGTAGCTGCCAGCGGATTGAATTGAAGAATTTTATCTACAGCAGCGCCAAGACTATTGGCAGCAGCTACAAGTCCGGTGAGAGCAATACCGCCACCACTCTGGTTAACAGTGATATTTCCACCTGCCCCATACCCTGCTGCTCCTGAATCATAGAACATTGTTGCAGATACTAACTCATAAATGTATCCTGTTGCAGGGGCTGCTACAAGAATAACTCCTTCAGCATGCCCTAATTTACCAGCAGTTGTTGCAGTAATGTCTGCTGAAGGGATTGCCACTGAAGTGGTATAAATATCACTTGCTGATGTACTGGTATTTTTTGCCTGAATTACATCGACTTCTGCTACTACTGCAGCAATTGCTTCAGTATTCGCATTGATCTGCGTAGCTGCAGGATTGAAGTGTTTAGCCCTAACCTTCAAAGCATTTTCTGCCGAGGTAGGTTGGCTATTACCGTATTTTATTAATGGTATTACTGCCATGGTTAATTGTTTTTAAGGTTAAAAAATTTGAGCCGAAGGCTGGCATGTGAGCCAGCATGAAGAATGCTTTCAGACTTTAAGCTACTTCGGCGGGGGACGCGGGGATTTGTTTATAACAAGATACGCGGCATGATTCTGGCGCAACGCATTGGGTTCTTAACCCTGATGCCACCAATCCAGCCTTTCAGTACCTTGTATCCGTCAACAGGACTCGATGTTTGAGTCGGTGAAGGGCGGTTATAAGGATCAAACGGTGAACGCAGACCGCTGATGTAGCGGTAGATATCCTGCTCTTCGTGTTTCAGAACAACACGCTGGATATTTGGTTCGCCAGAAGCTGTACCAAAATCGAGGATATCATAGATGTAAGAAGAAGCCGGGCCACCATCAGGGTGCATAACTGTGTTCAGTGTGGTGTTGTCCTTCAAAGGATCAATGAAGATTTTGAAGACAATGCCCTGAACAGCCTGATATTCGACGAACTGGCCACGATAACCCATCTTGCCTGCACCGGTAGAATAAATCCTGTCGGAAGAGAAGTTTGGTGTGTACTTGGAAGAGTCAGCGGTAACAGCTTTGTGGAACTGATATGCTCCGTACTCGCCGGTGGACATCACGATTTCGCGTTCATCCTGGTCAATCTTACCAACGGTGAGCGACAACATCACAAGGATGAGCCAATCAAGGTCGAAGTTATTGTAGTAGAAGATGTTTGATGGAGCAATCTGCTCATACAAACCAAAGCCGGAACGCATTTCGTATCCACTTTCGCCAGTGTTGCCATAGGTTCCATCCGCCATGCGGTTAGATTTTCCATAAAGCATCAGGTTGGCTTTTTCCTTGCGGAACTGGGTAGAGAAATCCCAATCCAATTTACCCAACCAGTTGGTGAAGGTTTTACCATTGGACTGCCATGAGAAAGCAAGCGGTTTGTTTTCGCCTTTGTGAATCATGTTGCCGGGAACTTCATACTCCTTACGGATCATGGAAAGTTCGTTCTGCATCCGGTAAGGGCTGGTGTGGTACACCGAACCACCACGGGAAGAGAATGACTGCTCAACCTGGCTGTAGAGTTTGCTCCACTTTGAACCTACTGCGAGTTCACTTGCAGGGATGAACAAACTGTCATCACCGGTGATCAACTGAACTTCGTGGCCCCATCCGCTACCAAGCGTAAAAGGATCACGCATAACGCGCAGGGAGTAAGTGTTGAGTTTACGTCCAACGATGACGTCTGTGGCAGATAACATTTTCTCAGGGAAAACCATGATAAATGTGCTGCGTCCAATACCCGGTTTTGCCGGCTTGTTGGTCATGTCAGAATTGAAGTAATCAGTCAGGGCGATGTTTCTCTCATCGTTACCCTGGATCATCCACTGGTAGGGCACATCGTCATCGATGGTCATTACCGGGAACTTGTTGATATAAGAAACGATATCCTCACCGCCCAAGTTCACTTTGAACAAGGTGTCGATGACATTGGATACCAAAATTGGCTGCTGTTGATAGAGTGCACCAAGATGGTTTTCGGTAGTTAAACCGGCCCAATCCTTTTGCTCTACTACCTGTAAACGTGAAATTTTCATTGTAGTTAAGATTAGCGGGGGTTAGTAGTTTGTAGTTTTTATCAGTTGATGATTATTTCTTGAAAGCAGTTTTCATGGCATCCAAGTAATCTGTTTGTTTTGCAGTGGCCTGAGTTCTTCCCGGGATACCGCTTGAGAATTCATTACCGTTCTCAAATGTTCTGCTCAATTCCTGAACAGCCTTAGTTTTTGATGCTTTCACAACCTTTGCGGCATCGCCGTCAAATAGCCCGGAGTTGATCATGGCTGCGAGTTTTATGTCGAAGTCCACAGGATTCTTTGCGCGTTTAGCCATCACAGCGTTTAACCATACTCCGGTAGTCGGATCCTGTTGAACAGGTTCAGCAAGCATGGCATACATTTTCTTCTTATCTGCAGGTGTTATCTTCACACCCTGGATAATTTCCGTGGTAGCGTCGATGGTTGTTTGCAGTGTTTTGAGCGTTGTAGCGTAAGCAGTTTCTCTGTCAGTTTTTGCAGTTTTTGCAGCAGCAGCAAGAGCAGTTTCGCGGTCTGCCTCGTATTTGACAAGTCCGGGCAAAGCCTTCTTTGCTTTGGCTACGATGCGTCCCAGATCTTTTTCTTCCTTTACAGTCTCTTCGATTTCTTCATCGGTGAACTGCTTCAGTCTCAAAGAATCTGTAAAAACTTGCTCGGCTACCGTTTCATCATCCAAATCTTCAGCGGTGATTGAAGCAAAAGTTGCTTTGCGCACTTGATTGTTATAAGCGGTATCCGCCGGCACACCGTTTTCAAATGCTTCAACCAGAGATTTCTGGTACGGGTTAAGCGAATTTTTGTACGCTTCAATACCGTCATCAATGGCTGTCTTATTCAACTGAATCAGCGCGAGTGCCGGGCCTATTTCCGGATCATTGCACATGGTATCAAATGCGGTTTGGTCAAATTGGGTAATCACCCCTTCTTCAAAAAGCGCGTTAGCGAAGACAGAGTATGGCGAGGAAGAGGAGTTGCTATCCGAAGAAGGGGGATCACCTTGACCATCTGTTTTTTCAATTTCTTTTGTGGGCTTTACCGGTTCAGGTGCATCGTCATCATCGGGTGTAACTGTAGATAATGCCAATTCAATTAATTCATGCTCTTCCCCGTTGGGGAGAACTATAGGTCTGCCGGGATTGGCAGGGACAATGGGATCAGTGGCAGAGTCCGGGGTCGTCTTCGCGGGAGGAGCCGGAGTGTCAAAACTGATGTCAGTGTCAAAAAATACGTTGTTTTCTATGCCCATACTATTTTTGATTTATTACAAAGATAATACAAGACGTTACACGAAAGCAAGTAAATGGTACCAGAATCGGTGTCGTGTATAGCATTAATGGGCTTTTTAAAAGGCATGAAAAACCGGTGTGTAATTGCGTTTAATACAATTTGCACACCGGCACTTACGAAAAAGGGTCTCTTTATGCTGCTTTTGGTTTGGCTTTTATCTTGGCAACTTCATTTGCTTTATCCGCCATGCGCTCCTGGGCAGTTAACTTATCACGCTCAAGCTGCGTGTCTTCTGCATGGTGGCGATCCTTCATGTTCATCTCGTCCCGGGATAAATCCTCTGCAGGTTCTGCCGGTTCCGGAGTCGCATCCATCTTGGAATCGTGAATGGCGAGTTGAACTGTTGCAGCAAGTTCGGCGATCTGAAATTTCAATTCATTGGTTGCTTCAAAGTTTGCCTGATTCTGTTTCAACTGTGCGTCGAATTGTGCCTGCTGCTGTTGACCGGATTGCGCAGCCTGTTCCTGGGCTTGTACCTCTGAAGCTTCAATCTTCTTACGAACTCCCATGGTATCCTCATCCATGTAGATGGACATGATATCAGAGAATTTGATTTTGTTCGCATTCAGGGCAGTTTCTGCAAGACGTTTGAGTGCTGCAAAGGTTTCCATATCGTTGGATGCGTTGGAGATGACCAAACCGTATTCGGCAGATGCAAATAATTCTCCATCGAAATCCATTACAACGCTGGACATATCCGACAAAACTTTTTCGCGTTTAAATTTCTTTGTTCTCCAGGCATATCGGGTTACTTCAAGTAGCGCGGCCATCACCCGGAGTTTGGTATTATCATGAATCGCATTCCATTTCTCGGTGATGTGTGAACTTTGCGTTACTGCACGCTCAACACCGCCAACAGTTTCACGATTTTCCACCTGCCCCTGACGTTGTGGACTGACGCCGGTGAGTTCATCCAGATTACCTTTGATCATGTTGAGCATCTGAATATTCTGGGCAATGTATGCCGAGTTATTCAAGTCCACCACATGTCCACTGGAGTTCATCTGCCCGGAAAGCTTTCCTTCAGCCACGCCTTTTTGACCTTCTTTGAAGCCGTCTTCAACAGCAAAGCCCACGACGTTGAAATAATAAATCCACTCTTCAATTGTCCATTCATCAGGAACCAGGTGAAGAGGAAGTTTGGGCACCACACCACGCGATTTGATTACCGCATTCTCGGTGTTGTGCATGATCATGTTGTAGAGATACTGATAGGATTTACCGTAAGACATGAGTGACATTGCGGTATTCCCTGAAATATTGTAAAGAGTTCCGATGAACGGTGATTGGCATTTGGAAGGATTGGTCATGTTGACGCCTACACGCGGGAAAGGTTCCCCGCCGATATAAGTATCTTCGCCAAGCTTCGAGGTTTGTAACCACTCGTTGATCCAGCGCCATTTGACTTTCTGGCCAAGTGATTCGTTTACGACGTAGTTCTCGTCAACAAAATCGCTTTGCGGGCCATCTTCATCAACCCAGGTCAATTCCCCGATTTTACGAAGACCCCTGTTGTAAACGCGAACTTCGCGCACATTGCCGTACTCATCATATCCGCCGGAGAAAGCTTCAACAGCCTGCATCGAGGGCATGATGATAATTGATTCGTTGTAAGCTTCAGCGTGATAATTTTCCGGAAGTGTGTAAGCATCACGAATTCCCTGTAACGGGGATGATGCCATTTTACTACCCTTTTCAAGAACATCTACCTGGGCGTCAGTAAGCTTATCATTGTAATCGTCGATGATCTGGCCCAGAGGTTTGTAACTAACAACTACGATAACGTCGGAATCTTCGATGTACGGGGAACTTCCGCTGCGAAGTGTGTGAACACACCGGGGATTTTCTTTCCGTACAACGGGTTCGCCGGCGACGATGCCTACAAAGTAGATCTCTTCTGCACCAATGAGCGCATCTTCGAATCCAGCATTGAACTGTTCCTTTAAGTTTAATTCATCGTAGAGCAAAGTCAGAACTTCTGTACCCATCTTCTCACGAAGATCACGGGCATCGAACAATTTCCACTTGTTCAAACCTTCAAGCCGTTGTTTAATCTTTTCTTCGTCCTGTTGTTTACCCTGTATGAGTTCAGTCATTACGCTGAAATACTCATCCTTGATCATATCGTTCTTCTCGTTTACTGCATCCGGATTACGAAGCATCACACGCCAGGAAAACCTTCGCTTGCGTTCTTCACCGGACAGTAAATCAATTTTAGGTTTGAGCAGGGGATAATTTCGAACCTCATTTGGAAAGTCAACACCGGTTAATTTCCAGGGATTGATAACTCTTTCCACATCACGCTCATCTAACTTGTTGTTAGCTAAGTCGTAATTAATTTGTTTCTCACGCATACTGGCGCGAAGACCTTCGTTATGATCGTAGTTAATCATATCCAAAGCAGCATCAACGATGTCCTTATAGAACTGAGGATTACGACTCGCTGCTGTACGCTTTTGAAAGGGGAATGTAACTACGGCCATTGCTTATGTCTTATATCGAATTACAAAGATAACCCCAACGTAAGACAGATTCCAATTTTTACCGTTTAATAATTCGCTGTGTATAGCTAAAGGGAGATGCCTGATTTTGCTGTGCTGTAGCTTTCCATTTATTGAAATACGGGTCACGTGCCAGCGTTTTTTCTTTCTCAATTTGTCTCACGGCGTATTTCATCATATCTTCGCGCATGATCACCAGCATACGAAATGATGAAATGTCATCGAAGTTCTGTTTGGGGTCATCGCACCAGTTGATAATTTCCTTCAACAGCGGCACTGGACGCAGTGCCATTAAATTATTGACCAGTGCCTGCTCCTGATCCGGGGAGTTAACCAGGGCGTCCTGCTCCCTTTTGCGGTCACTGCTGTAAGCCTGGGCCTCGAGGTAGGCAACCATCAAAGTGTTTGACCATTGCAGCACTGGAGTCACCGGGTTGGTTCCCTTGGCATTATTTCCAAAGGTGTTGGACTTGGATACGCCGCGTTCTCGCAAAATCTCTGGTTCATCGCACAAAAGATTCATACTCTTCATCAAAAAGAAATGCCCATGAATACCTTTGTTCTTGCGCTCATAGTTTGCTTTTGCGTTGAAAAACAACAGGATGCGCCGGCAATTCTCGTGGAAATCTTTAGCCAGGACAGGCCTTCCCTTGTAGTGACAAACAATTCTGTCCGTGTACCGGTCTAATAAAAGGAGTGACCCAACAGAGTTTGTATCAGAAGCATCATCATCATAAGAGTCAATGCCAGCAATATAACGCTTGGGATCGATGTTCCCTTCGGAATCGCGCACCGGCATTTCAAAAATCTCAATACACCCGTGCTTATGCTTGTTATCGCGTAGCGGAAATTCATATAATGGTTCGTTTTTGATATCAGGCTGGTACTTGACCTTGCCGGTTTCCGGATCCAAATAAAGATTGGCACGCCAGATGGTGCCCAGATACTTTCGTTTGTTGGTGGTAATCTCTGCAAGTCGTGCAGATGCGGTTATTGTATCAAAGATTGTCCCGGAAGTACGCAGGAATCCTTCCGCCGGAGTGAAAGGCTGCTGCGTAATGAATTTGTTAAACGCTGCAACAGTGCCGGCTTTTTTCTGAACACGCTTTTTCTCGCCTTCTTTACGCGCCAAATCCCTGTAGGAATTTCCATGAATGTCAACCATGGGATGATCGCGCACACCATCATTGTGAATACCAGGCAAATACCATAGGTCATCAATGAACCAGCCACAATCCCCTGTAGCATTCTCATCGTAAATGTTTTCGTAGCTTTTAAATCCATACGGCTCCGGGTTGTAAAAAATTAAATCCAAATCCTTTGATCCTTTTTCAATGTCACCGGCGGAACCCCACACCAATGGAACCCCAGTCATAATGTTTCCATCCCGGTATGTTGGTTCAGTAATGGCAAGTGCATCGAGTAACCCAGGGAATTTACCGGCTTCCTCGAAACCTACGGCATAAACTGATTCTCCAATCGACTTAAACGGATCATCTTTGAAGGATAAAGCGCGAATCTCCGACATGTACCCATCTTCAATCTCCATCCCCAGGTCATTATACCTGATGAAAGATGCCCGGAACAGATCACGTTTATCGAGTTTATCACGACGTTTAGCCCAATCCGTTGCCTTGTTGATGTGCGTGAGCGTGAAGTGAATGCCATCCAGTGTTACTTTGTAGTAACCTTTCTCGTATGCGGCAAGCACACTCATGGATGCCGGGATGAAATTGAAGTTGTAGTTGTAAACTCCAACAGCAATCATGTAGGTAAATCCTTTACGCCGGCTCTTGAACGCGCAAAGCCCCTTCATGGGATGTCCACGCCAGGGGCCTTCTGCAAAGCACTCTTCAAGTTCAAGAAAGAAATAATATTGATGATCAAGAAATCGCGGGAATGTGATGATCTTGCGTTCACCTTCCACGCCTGTGATTGGATCAACAGGACGCGCCTTCATCATTCCGAAATTCAGGAAGTAATAGTAACGCCCCGGGATTCGGACTCCGCCTACAGTATAACCTTCGAGGCACCGGCGTTCCTGTTCATCCCAGTACTCGTTGTAATCCCGGGTGCCGAAGAGTGCAGCAGTGTAGTAACCGTAACGTAAATAATGCCGTGCTTCTTCCGAAAACACGGCAGTATTGACAAATTTCAGGTACTGGTGCCCAGTGTTTCTTACTGGATTATCAATTCCCGGGTGCGCCTGTTCCCAGGGAATTGCTACTATTTGACTGTCTTCCATCGGGGTGCATCCCTGCGTCCCCCGTGAAAACTATCAGTGTTTCTTTACGATTCTTGTGTGAACATAATAAGCCATTGCAGCAAATAATGCTGATACTACAAAAGCCAACCCAATATAAAATGCCTGGTCTGGTGGCGGATTTACTATCCCGTCCAAAATACCCAGTCCGAAAAATACGGATATGGCAGCGAAAACAAATCGTAATACTTTCATAAATAATTATTTAGTGATTATTAGAACGCCAACACTTGCTGTGCCGGCCCATGTTTTGCTTCAAGTAGTGCAGCACGAAATCCTGTAGCCGGGTTGTTTGTTGTTCTTACGTAATCAGTTGGATGTAAAGCTTTGCGAAATGTTGTAGAGACTTGCGCTTCTGCCACATTTGCCCGGATATATTTAGTAACCAGATCATCCCACAGTTTTATACCGGCTTCGCTCATTGGCGCCACCACTTCAATATTCTTATTCTGTTTTACAAATTCTTTCAATGTCATGCTCATGCTTGCTGTCTTTTGTCTTTGGGAACTTCTCTTGATCCTACTCTGTTGTTTGCACCGCCACGAATCCTGGTCAGTGTTGTTTGTTCATTCTGAACCTGGAGCATCATCGCGTTAAAGCCTTTGAGCGTGTCGCCGATTTTACCAACTGCCGCCATCAACTGTGTGATCTTGGTTCCCTTGGGGTCATCCATCACATCCACGTTGTTGAAGAATTTCTCAACCTGATTCACTGCACGCGTGGCAGCTTTAAGCATTCCCATGGATGGTGTGTTCTGCAACTCTTCGTACTTGAGCATTGCTGCGGCAACTGCACCATCAGGGCGCCAGGTTTTATCCACCAGGACGTCGGCAATAATCTTCGTTGGTCTTAACTCTTCCGGGTATTGAATGTAAGGACTCTTGTAGTCACACATGAAATAAACAAAGGACAACTCCTGTAAGGCGTCATCCTTTGCTGTGGTCGGGTACTTTTCCCAGATTGCTTTGAATTCAGCTACTGTTAGTGCATAAGGACTAATGATAACTCGGCTTCCACTAATTGTCAGTAACTCCATCCAGTTTTCTTTTGCGTGCGTTTGAGACTCTTTTAACCTTTCCCGCTGAAGGCATGAACTTGCCAAACTTTGGAAGCAGTATTGTCTTGAATGTGGTTGTTTCCATATCCCCGGCTTTCATTGTCATTGCAACAAATTCAAATTGTGACCTACCTATCTGAAGTGCCTGTTCATGTGTAACACCGTTCTTGATTGCGATGTCTTTAATCTTCTTCAGGGTAGTTAATCTGTTCATGAATTTATTGGATCAGTTGAAATTACCGGTGGTGACATTGCAATGTTGAAAGTCATAGAAGCACTTTTATCGCTGAAGTTTATGCTGGATAACGCTTTGTATCCATACTTGGACTCCCACTTCTTGATGATAGGCGCCAAGCTTTCACGCAAGGCGCATATCTCAGCATAAGTTTCCCTCTTGAATATCCTGGTAACATTACTCATCGTCTGAAGTGTTAGTGTCGTCTTCGTCTGCAGCAATCTTGGGTGAAGCTAATTCCGTCATTTCAATGTCAGCGTCTGCGAAGTGAAAGACAAGTTCGATGCCGTAAGGTATGCGAACTCTGGGATGAATTACTACACCGTTTAAGAAGCCTTTCTTGCGAAGTGCGTGAATGTTGTTTCTTAGCACCGCATCAGTGATATCAAGTGCAGCGCAAATTTTTGTTTTAGTTTCAATATCAAAAAGGATCCGTTGTCTTACCTGTTCGTTCATCACACCGCTTTCTTCAAGCAGTAGATTCTGGTGTAGTAAATGCGCGAGAACCTGCAGTTCTTTTTCCCTTAACGTATTGAACGGTGGGAGATTCTGCAATACTTTCAACGCCTGAAAAAAGTAGCGTTCTTTAGTTGTTTTGATTGTGAATACCATGATAATTTGATTTTGATAATATGCAGATAGCTCCTCTTCCTCGCCAAAGGCAGTCTGTGCTATTTACTTTCGATTAGCAGCCTTTGCCTTTTGAACCCTTACCTTTTGAACCTTTTCCTTTTGGCATGTTAGTTAATTTTAGAGTGTGTAATAATGTGTGTGATGAATTATAATGCGCAAAGATACAACATTCTAATGACGTAAGTCAAGTGTTTTGCAAAATTTCTTTCAAAAACCCCGGATGTGTTTCTGGAAATGGGCCTGCCGGTGGCGGTGCAAAGTTTCGCAAACCTGCGCAAACACTGAGTTTCGCCGGTAATGAAACAACTTACGTTGTTTTACATTCTGTCTTATACTATATTAATAAATAAAATATAGTTGATTAAATAAATAATTAATTGAATTATAAATCTAAATAGAATATACTCTTTTCTTTTTGGTTCTTTTTCTTTTCCTTACCGGATTTGCACTGATACCAACGGATTTCGTTGAAAACGCTGGAATTTGCCGGTAAATTACCAGGGGCCTCGACAAGAATGCCGGCACCGGGAACTGCAGAGAACTTCCAGAAACTTCGCGGAACTTCCGGGAACTTCTTCCCTGGTGTGATCTCTGGTTTTCTTTTTCAGGTTACAGCTTTAAAATTCATCCATGTTTATCAGGCTGTAGCTTTAAAGGCTAATCATGCAAGTCTTAGCCCTTTGTCGCATCCCCTGATAATTTACTGTGGATTTTATCTGCTCTGTTACTCATACATTATGTTAGTAAAAACTGCGCAATGTCTTGCAGGGGGTAGTTGAATAAAAATTTTTTTTTGGAAATTTTTGGATTGGAAATTTTTGGGAAATACGGGAGCGTTCCCCGGCTTCATAAGAAACCCCCCCTAAGTTTTGCCGGGGGGTGATTCCCTCGGTGCTGTTCTGGCAATTCTGCGAGATTTCAGCAAATACCGACAACCCACATGTCAGAAACCACATCAACCCGCGTGAAGCTCTCCACTCTCACCATGATTGCCTTCAAGGCGGCTATGAATGCAGCACGCATCGCTGTTTATGATTACACCAAGAAGGACGGTACTGCATCGTCATTCTTTGTTGCGTATAATGCATCAGATGCAGAGATATGTCGCGGCAATGTCAAGCCAGACTTCGCATCAGGTGGCGTACCCAACATCTCCACATTTGAGGGAGACACGGAAGGCGAGACCTTTCACGTAATGCACAAGAGCGTTGTTGCCAAGGCAGAGTATTAGCCCAGCAGCACTACGCAGTGCAACCAGCATAGCATCAGTCAGTCCTCACATGGATTGGCTGACGCTTTTTTCCGGTGCGAAGCACCGACTAAGTACTTGTGTTCAGATGTGATTGCGAGACATTGAGGCAATAAGCCGTGATTTTGTGCTGGTCTTGCACACTGCTGCATCAACACCTTTCCCGGGCTTGAATGTATCACTTTAGCATCGCGGTGAATAA
>CAYHHK010000057.1:0-5173 GCA_964356415.1 uncultured Flavobacteriales bacterium | reverse complement strand
TGCATCAACACCTTTCCCGGGCTTGAATGTATCACTTTAGCATCGCGGTGAATAACGGGAACATTCTGACAATTAACACGTTAGGAGTGCTTACGTGGGTTCCCCGGAAAACCCTCCCCTTCCTTTCACCCTTCCTGAATTACCCCTGTTTGACCAGGTTCTAATGTATAGCATAAGTGTTTCACGTACACTCAAACTACGTGTTTTACTTACGTCAGTGTACGTATTTCACTTGCCATTTTAATCTTAAAACCCACATCTGATATGAAAAAGTCAGCAGAATATTACCAGATCAAGGCAGCGGTTGCCAAGAAATATCGCACCTCTATCACTGGAGCAAAGATGGCCAGGTTCACCGTAGGCATTCGCTCCAAACACATGCAACAATTATGGGGTTTCTTCAAAAACCTCACGATTCAACGTCAACTTGACGCTGATGAAGCGTTGCGTGTAACACTCTCCCAGGTATGAGATACCTGAACATCTTTCTGCAACCACTACTCAAAGCAGCGGTGGTTGCCCTTGTCATATTACTTTTTGCTCTCCTCTCTTCCTGCACAACGTCACAGCAATGCTCGGCGTATGGCGAATCCCAGCATTATCAAATTACACGACGATAATGTTGCGCCAAGGAAACCTAACGCGAGTGGCTATCATAGTGATGGCCCTCGCATTTCTCGTTCTCACCGCTTATTTTAAAGGCGTTTGATTCAGCGCAGCTACACTGCACACATCAATATTATCATTGCAAATTCTTACTAAAACCTACACAATGAACATTACAGAACGTATTGCTTTGAGTAACGCCAAAGCTTCATACGCCTCCGGTATGCGTGGTTTCCTTGGCCAGAATTGGCGGAAACTTAGCCGGAAACTCGGCGTATGTAATGTGCCTGCAGATCCTGCAGTAAGAGCACATTACCAGAATCTTGCTAAATAGCAAGAACGGGGTGAAATTCCCCGCTATTCTTTAAGGTTAGCAAACCTTGACACGCCATGGGGCTACTATTTCATCTTACAAAGCTGTTGCAACAGTGATGTAATGCTAATATCTGCTGCAGCAGATGTGATGAAAAGTTAGTGCAGACTCAAAAATTGGCACCTGGAAATCGCATGACGCCATTTCCAGTATAAGTCTCCCGACAAACAAATGGGAGCAAAAGTCCTCACAACAAATTATTCACTCACTAAAACCCACAACGTGAAAAAACTTACGATTATTCATCTCTTATACGGGATGATCTTTCCGCTTTTATGCGTAGCCATTTTCGTCATGCTGACCCAATTGAATCATTCAATGATTGGGTTAATGTTCTACGCTATAGGCGCATTTACTGCGTACCAGGTGTGGTTCAATATTGACAATTTCTCAGAAACTTTAAACTCTTAAACCCCACAAAACAATGAAAAAGATTGTATTATTTCTCGCTATGATGCCGGTCATGTTACTGGTTATCATCTTCACACTCATTGGATTCTCTGAAGTGTGGAACTATTTGCTTGACTCAGATTGGGCAGGCATTTTGAATTTCTTCCTTGGTGCGTTCTTAATTGTCTGCACCGTAATAGCCTTTATCACTATCGGCTATAGTTTACGTTGGAGAACTGAAAAGGAATGAAAAATCTCATTTACGCTATAGGTGTTGCACTCTTAATCGGGTGCAGCACCTCTTCAGCACATCCAGAGTTTGACAATGTTCCTTCGACCTATACACTTAAAACACAGGCTGAAAGAGATTACTACGACATTATTGACCTTTATCTGCAAATGGCGGAGAACCCGGAGAATACATCCTGGGAAGATTTAGTAGCAGTACATGATTCTGCAAACCTGATGATTCAAAACAATCAGGATTCTATAAGCTACGCTTGCGTAGTCTTTTGTGAGCGTGAAATCTTTCGCGCAGATACATCAAACGGATTTGGAATGTACCATACACCACCCACAGAATGAAAAGATTAATAATATTACTGGCAATTGCATTGCTAATAACATTGCTTGCCGCTTCCTGTAAGAAGGAAGAAACACCGGAACCGTTCACGCACTACTGCACCTTTTACAATCTGTCTTCAGATACAGTGCAAGTTGCTGTTGAATACTCCAAGGCGTTTTTATTGGCGCCATTACAGTTTAAGGGGATCGAAGATCATATTACCGGACAAACTGTTTGGCATCAAAAGGTAACTTACCACCGTATTATCTGCGGGATTCAGACTAAAATGTACACCGATATAGTTGGGTACACAAACAAAATTTATTAAACACATGTTGCGTGAATGGAAATAATGTGTAATATTGCGCATTATTTCCACTTACGCTATACGTGACAATCCAAAAGTATTCACACTCTAAATCCACGGGATATGAGAAAGATTTTGCAGATGATATCTGTATTTTTTAGCGATAAAGGCATGAGTATGTCGGAAGCTAATCACACCGCCAACATGACCAAAGAAATTGCAGATAACACTGCAAGAACTTTGAGCAACACAGCGGGTGTCACTGAAACCATCATCTTCGGTGGTGAGCGTATTGCGCTGGACAGCAACAAATCGTTGCCGAATCTCACCGAACTCTGTTCGAAAGAGGGGGAACTTTTTGCATTGTCAGCATGGCTTCGTGAGGCTATCAAGGCCAAACAAGCCGCCCTGGACTTCATTGCCAAATGTAACGACATTGAATTTCTGTCACCAGAGGAGCGTGAGATTCCTGATGCACCTGTACGCCCTTCAATGGGGCCTATTCCTGAATTGGAGATGATCTCTGAACAGGATGTCATCAATGAGATGGACTGTAAGGAACGTGCTGAATACCTCATGGTAGAAGCACAAGCTGCGCACATCGGGAAGAAGATTCACGATAACGGGCAAGTTTCCCAGATGAGAAAGTCTTTAAAGGCTTTCAAATCAACCCGTTTCCACACACTACAATCAGGTGGTGGCCCTTGTGATTACCCAGTGACCCGGGAGAAATTATACCACGAGGCTGTTATCGACAAGGTATTCTTCGAACTGCAGTCACAACATCGAAGCCTTGAGACTCGCTTGAATTACTTCAAAGCGAAAATCAAGAACGCTGTTACTGAACGCAACGCCGAGTTGTCAAAGACTCGTGCCGATGCATTTGCAGCAGCTAACGCTGTATTGCAGGCGCAGACTGATCAGTACAATGCCAGGATGATCCTGCTGCAGAATCTCACCAAAGAGTTAAATCTTTTGGCAGAGACACGAAGATTGGAGAAGACCAAGGAGATTGCCGCCTTGAAAATCATCATCCCGTTTGCGTTGGAACCAACATTGGAGTACGTCAAGTCGTACCAATCCTAAGCAGGTAAGTCAGAGGCGAGTGCGTGTTTATGCACTCTCTTTGACTGCATCCGCAAAATAGTTACCCACCACTTATAAACTAAAAACTAAAAAGGTATTTAACCTTTTCAGCCCCCTCTTAATAGGGAATACTGAAAACAACATTCTCGCTGATGATCCACAAAATGAAACTCAACTGTAAACGCAAATTGTATGATGATCCTGGCAATGCCAGAGGGAGTACACGAAAATTTGCCGACTTTGTTTTTGTCTTTGCCTTTGCAGGATTGTCAGGTCTTTGACTTTGGCTTTGGTTTAGTCTATACTCCGGGTGACTATTTTCGGAACTTGTTTTCATTATATAAGTCGTGTAGTTTAACGGTAAAACATTGTTGAAGCCCAAATTTATTTGGCGGGAGACAAAGATTGCGGGTTCGAATCCCGCCCTGACTTCAAAATTACCTGATTATATGTATCACCATGACAGAAGACTTGCAGTTCGCTGCTTGAATGTGATCCTTGCGGCTTGTACGCGGATGTTCTGTTAATCAGGTAATTTCATCTTTAAATTTGAACCCATGATGAAAAGATTGATTGAATTCTTACGTGGTTTGAATGAACCACAACCAGTAAACAGAAAAGAACGTCGTAAAGCTGCAAAGAAATGACCAGACACGAAAAACTTTTCAATTGGTTATCGACATCGTTCACATCAACATTTGCCTACACACAAACAGGTATGGCAGCATGTGGTGTGAAGGATGATCAGCTTCACGATGAAACGTGCAGTTTCATTTGCTCTCCGGCTTACGTTGATGATCCAGATTACGGGCAAATTGCCCAGGATATGCGACATAAAGCTGTTGAAATTGAACACGGCTATGCTGATATCCGCAGCTTATCCTTACAAGGTAACAGTGGATTACAGTCTCTGGATTGTGGTAATGGTTGGGTTCTTGTAGCATCTGCTGAACAAATTGCTCAGATTGATCACGATGCAATTAAAATGCTGATAGAAAAGAATTCACGCCCTTCATTGGGTCCAATTGAGCCATACACGCTGTCTTATCTCGCCAGACCAATTGTAGCTGACACCATAATATTTGGTGAAGGTGCAAGACGTTTGGACAAACAGCAGGAAAGATTCCGTAAACGCCATCAACGATGATTGCGGCTTATTTGCATGGTATGGAAGAACTCTCTGAAAATCTGAAAGAACTCTTCGAATCAATTCACGATATTGAACGTGACATGCCGCCGCAGAATATGTCAAAGAAAGACACGCGGAATCAGCATGAACAAGACAAATTACGCCGCAGACATCAGCGGTAATTAAAGCCCCAAGTAGCTTAGTGGTAAAGCGGTTGCTTAGCGGCGACAGTCAGTGGTTCGAATCCACTCTACGGGTCAAGTTTACATCATAATGTTCAACGCAGTGCCTGGCGTTGTTGCACATATCCTTGCGGTGGTAGGTAAAGAAGACCGCTTATGATGAATACCCAGCTTGTCACTAATGTCGGAGAAACCAATGCTCCGAATACATATCCTTGTGGTGGACGGTAAAGAAAACCATTTAGTGACGCATTACTTAACCTAATTCAGATTTATGATGATTGGTTAATTTGATTTGATTTTTCATTTGTATTGTTTAGTGCCGCAAAAGGGCTTGTACAGAAATGTGCAGGCCCTTTTTGCATTTATGCTCACCCGAATGCTCACATGAATACTCATCTATCATTAAACTTAATTTTATGAACACAACACACAGCCCGCTGACAGTAGTTAATGTAAATATGGACATCAACCCATCAGCCCAGATTCAACAATCCATTACCCGGACTTATTTCAAGAAAGCCGGCAACAAATT
>CAYHHK010000056.1:0-23733 GCA_964356415.1 uncultured Flavobacteriales bacterium | reverse complement strand
AATGCGATCGAACTTGAAGATACTTACATCAGGCTCGATCGTGACCTGGCTGATTTCTTAACATATCTGGATGTTCAGTTAGGCAAAGGCAATTACCTTTTATTTCTAACGGCTGATCACGGCGCTGCTGCCAATCCTATTTACAATCATGACCACAATTTGCCCGGAGAGGATTTTAGTTCTGATACCATGTTCAGAGCATTGGGCATCTTTCTGAAACAGGAATATGGCGAAGGGCAATTCCTGAGTCATACCAATGCGCATCAAATTTACCTCAACAGAACTTTACTTGATGAGAAAAAGATCGATGCTGCGGAGATGAGAAAAAAATGTGCCCGGTTTGTGCTGAAGTTTGGCGGAGTGGCTGAGGCTGCAACCAGCGATGACTTGCAACGGGAAGTTCACAGGCATGGTATCTATTCATTTATGCAAAACGGGTTTAACGACAAGCGATCAGCCGATGTCCTGATAGAATTGCAGCCTGGGTGGATTGACTGGTATTCAAAAACAGGAACAACGCATGGTTCAGCATATAGCTATGATACTCACGTGCCGCTGATTTTCTTTGGCAAAGGGATCAAACATGGAAGATCCAATTCTTCAGTAGCGATTTCCGACATTGCGCCTACACTGGCAGCATTGCTGAACATAGAAAATCCTAGCGGCACAACGGGAAAACAATTGACGGAAATTCTGAAATAGTATCTTGCAGAAGAATAAGATTTTTTCACGCGCTGTTATTCTGCTTTCACTGGTTAGTTTATTCAACGACATCAGCAGTGAAATGCTGATTCCCATTCTTCCTGTTTATTTAAGCAGCATCGGATTTACTGCATTCTGGATTGGAATTCTCGAAGGAATGGCTGAGGCAGTTTCAGGATTGAGCAAGGCGTATTTCGGAAAAATGTCCGACAACTTTCATCTGCGATTGCCCTTTGTGAGGTGGGGATATGCAATGAGCGCCGTGTCAAAATCAATGCTCGCTCTTTTTTCATTTCCATGGTGGGTCTTTCTCTCTCGCACCATTGACCGGTTTGGTAAAGGTGTACGCTCTGCTTCCCGTGATGCACTCCTTGCCGATGAATCTGAACCACGTCACCGGGGAAAAGTTTTTGGTTTAAATAAAGCCATGGATACGATCGGTGCCACCGTAGGTGCATTGTTCGCTGCCTGCTATCTGTATTTTTTCCCCGGAGATTATAAAAGTTTGTTTCTTTTTGCATTTCTTCCGGCACTGGTTGCAGTAATCATTACTTTTCTTGTGAAGGAAAGAAAAAAGGAAATCGCAACAGTGAAAAAGGTCACCGGAGCATTTTCATTCTTTGGCTACTGGAAAAAATCAACGCCTGCTTATAAAAAACTAGTGTTCGGTTTTTTATTCTTTGCTGTTTTCAATTCTTCTGATGCATTCATTTTTCTAATTGGCAAGCAGTGTGGCCTTAGTGACTCAATGGTTATAAGCGCTTACATATTTTATAACCTTTCTTTTGCTTTGCTTGCTTTGCCCTTCGGACATATAGGTGATAGAAAGGGGATGAAACTTACCTACCTCGCAGGTATTGTCTTTTTCGGTATTGCATATTTTATTTTCCCGCATGCTACTTCACCATATCTTTATTTCACAGCATTCTTTGTTTATGCCTTTTTTGCTGCCGCCACCGATGGCATATCAAAGGCATGGATCACCAAACACTGTAATGCAAATGAAAAAGCTACTGCACTCGGATTTTATTCAGGAAGCCTTAGTATTATTATTTTATTTTCAAATCTGATGGCCGGAGCATTGTGGTCAATGGTTTCTCCGCAGGCCTTGTTTTTAGTTTCCACAGGAGGTGCTGCAGTCACCTTGGCGTACTTTTCCTTCTATTCACCTGTTGATAGCAGCGATTCATCAACATAATTGGGTTTTTAAGCAAAAAAATGTGCTTTTCGGTTGAAAAATTATTATCATTGAATGGCAGAAAAATGATGATTTATTCAATATAATTAATATTTTTACATCGTTCGTTTCAAATTTTACTTCTACTTACCCTTTTAACCTAACAATTACACTATGAATAAGAGATTATTCAATCCGTTTTATTTCATTTCCTGCTTAATCATACTCTTCCTCTCTTCTCCTGATCAGGCTAAGGCAAGCCATGCAGTAGGAGCTGATCTTACTTACGTATGTTTAGGAGGAAATAATTATCGTTTCTTTTTCACACTTTATCGCGATTGCTCGGGTATTGCTGTGAGTCCGACCTACACCATTGCCGGTACCTCTACCTGCGGCGGAAGTATTAACATCACTGTGAGTCTTGATTCTACAAATGAAATTCCGCATACCTGTGCTTCTGTAGTTACCAAATGCGTGAATGCTGCAAGTGCATACATGGGTATTCAGGCCAACTTCTATCATGGTGATGTTACATTGCCTTCGGTTTGTAATTATTGGACATTTGGTTTGAGCCCTGCCATTTGTAACCGCAACGCAGCCATCAATGACCTTACACCAAACGGTTCTACGTATTGTTTATATGTTGAAGCTACATTGAACAATGCATCTGTTCAGTGCAACAATTCACCGACTTTTACAAACATGCCGGTTGCATTTTTATGCGCCAATAACATCCAGTATTTTAATCACGGCGCCTATGACCTTGATGGGGATTCGCTGGCATTTACAATGTACACACCGCATTCCGACGCCGTTTCTGATGTTCAGTATATCGCTGGACTTTCAGGAACACAGCCTGTTTCATTTACATTCCCTGATTCAACACGATTCAATGGAGCTACCGGTGATATCAGGATCGTTGCCAATGCGCCACAGATTACTGTTGTTGCTGTAAGGGCAGATGAATACAGGAATGGTGTATTGATCGGCAGCGTTGAACGCGACATTCAAATCATTGTTGAAGCC
Source organism: uncultured Flavobacteriales bacterium (assembly GCA_964356415.1). Lineage (GTDB taxonomy): Bacteria > Bacteroidota > Bacteroidia > AKYH767-A > 2013-40CM-41-45 > JAPLDB01. Next base: position 20,828 of record CAYHHK010000056.1, on the reverse strand, counting down.
TGCACTGACAACCCGCCAACACTTAGTGGCATCAATGGTTCAATCAATTTCGTTTACACAACTTGTGCAAATGCACCATTCTGTTTTAAGATTAAGTCTGCCGACATTGATGCAGTTGACAACACAATTATTAACTGGAATTTTGGAATTCCAACAGCAACATTTACAACTACAAACACTCACAGGGATACTGCTTATTTCTGCTGGACGCCAACAGATGCTGATACTTTAAGCAATCCGCACGTATTCACTGCAACAGTAACGGACAATGCCTGTCCGACATTCCAGAGCAATATCTATTCTTACACAGTTAACGTGCATGGCGTTGTTGCCAATGCAGGACTAGATCAGACGGTTTCCTGCGGCGCAGTAACCAACCTTCATGCAATCGGAATCGGAGCGATGGGAGGTCCCTATAACTATACGTGGTTGCCAAGTGGTACAACAGGCCAGGATTTGCTCGGAGTAGGAGTGGGCAATTACCAGGTTGTAGTTACTTCACAGGTTTCCACGAATCCCAACCTGAGTTGTTCTGATACGGATCTGGTGGTGATCAATGCCGGCGTGGGTGCGCCAAATGTTGCTTTTACCAATGCAATGAATGGTACTTGCAGCAGGAATTTTAATTTTACTGACAGCACAGTTGTTGTTGGAGGAGGGTCGGTACTTTCATGGGCATGGGATTTTGGTGATCCTGCCAGTGGTGCCAACAATACTTCATCACTTCAAAATCCGACGCATACATTTTCAGGTCCGGGTAGCTACACGATCACACTTTCTGCAAATGCCGGTCCCGGTTGTGACGGACAATTTTCTGTACAGGTCGTGATCGATCCTTTGCCTGTTGCCAACTTTACGGCTTCGAGCGTTTGCCAGGGTGTTGCTACAAATCTCAACAGTGCACTCACATCAGGAACTATTTCAAACTGGAACTGGAATTTTAACAATGGCGGCGGAAGTACATCCACACAGCAAAATCCTTCTTATACTTTTACTACCAGCGGAACATTCAATGTATTGTTATCGGTGACTGATAATAATGGATGTGTTGATGATACAACCCTTATCGTAAATGTATATGCCAACCCTGTTGCAGACGCAGGCCTTCCAGCAAGTGTTTGTAATGGTTCATCTGCAACATTAACTGCTACAGGAGCCGGTGCAGGCGGAACTTATTTATGGAGCAGTGGTCAGACAACAGCAAGCATTACCGTGAGCCCGATTCTTACAACACAGTATACCGTAACAACAATTACCGCGAACGGATGTCAGGATACAGCGAGTACCACTGTTAACGTAAACACCATGCCTGTGGCTGACGCAGGATTGCCTGTTGCAATTTGTCAGGGCGCAAGTACCACTTTAACCGCATCAGGTGCAGGCCCGGGTGGAACATATACATGGAGTAACGGCGCCACAACAGCAACGATCTCTGTTGCTCCGAATTCGACCCAGACATACACAGTGACAGCCACTACCGGCCCCGGTTGTACTTCAACAGATTCTGTTTTGGTTACAGTCAATTTAGCTCCTGTTGCAAATGCAGGCACTGATCAGGAAGTTTGTAACGGAACATCAGCAACCCTGACTGCCAGCGGAGGTGCCAGTTTTTTATGGATTGGCACCGGCCAAATCACAGCTTCTATTACAGTTACTCCGTCAGTTACTACAACTTACGAAGTGCAGGTAATGAATGGAGGGGGTTGCCCTGATACTGATCAGGTTGTTGTGCTTGTGAATCCAATACCGGTCGCAGCTTTTATTAATTCTGGTGCTGTGTGCGAAGGAGGAGTTGTCACATTTACTGATCAGAGTAATGTTTCAACCGGCACGATCAATCAATGGCAGTGGAACATCGGCGGAACAGCAGGAACTTCAACTGCACAAAATCCATCTTCTACTTATCCGGCTCCCGGAAATATTACGGTAGTCTTACATGTAACATCCGATGCAGGATGCACTGACAGCGTTACACAAAACATAACCATTAACGCAAATCCCGTTGCCGATGCAGGCGAGAATGAAGACATTTGTGTTGGAGCCAATGCTACACTGACTGCAATCGGTGCAGGTGCCGGAGGATCTTATCTCTGGAATCCGGGAGGAATAAATACTGCTTCAATTACCGTCAGTCCTTCTTCTACTCAGATTTATACTGTTACCATTACGGATGCGAATGGCTGTGTAGATGATGATGTCGCAAGTGTGATCGTTCATCCGTTGCCTGAAGCAGCAGCAGGTCCTGATCTTGCAGTTTGCCGCGGCAACAGTACAACACTTAATGGTGGCGGAGGCAATACTTATCTGTGGACGCCGGGAAATTTGAATACGGCTTCAATCACTGTAACGCCGGGCGCAACAACAACATATTATCTTCAGGTAACAAGCACAAATGGCTGCATTGATTATGATACTGCAGTGGTTGCAGTAAATCCTTTGCCACAGGCGTTATTCGGCAGTGATGCTCCGGTTTGCGAGGGAAACACTGTAACATTTACTGATCAGTCAAATGTTACTACAGGAAATATCAATTCCTGGAGTTGGAACTTTGGAAATGCGGGAACTTCAACGAGCCAGAATCCTTCCTCGCTCTACAGCACATCAGGACCATATACAATTCAACTCATCGTAGTTTCCGATGCAGGATGCAGAGATACCATTACACAGAACATCACCGTCTGGGCACTTCCGCCTGCTGATGCAGGAATCGATGATGAAATCTGTGAAGGAGAAAATGCTTCTCTGACTGCCTCTGGAGGCACACAATATTTATGGAGCCCGGGCGGTATGACGACTGCAACGATTACAATTAATCCGAATACCACCACTCCTTATACTGTTGTGGTAACGGATGCAAATGGTTGCTTCGCGCAAGACAATGCTTCAGTGATCGTAAACCCGCTTCCAATTCCTGATGCAGGTACAGACCAGTCAATTTGTTTTGGCGAGAATACTTCATTGTCATGCTCAGGAGGAGCAACCTACGACTGGACTCCGGGAAATCTTACTGGTGGAACGGTTTCGGTTACGCCAAATATTACTACTACATATACCATCGTGGTAACTACTGCCGCCGGATGCCAGGCCACAGACCAGGTTACAGTGGCCGTGAATCCGATTCCTGTAGCGGACTTCACCAATTCTGGTAATGTCTGTCAATTCAATACCATCACCTTTACTGATCAGTCGAGTGTGACTACAGGTAACATCACGGGATGGAACTGGGATTTTGGAAATGGTGCATCTTCAACCGATGCTGATCCGGATAATTTTTATTCTGTATTCGGAGATTTCAATGTGGTGCTCACTGTAACTTCAGATAATGGTTGTGTTGACCAGCTGACTATTCCGGTATCAGTATATGAAAAACCGGTGGCCTTGATTTCATCAGTGGATGTATGCGACGGCAACCCGGTTAATTTCTCCAATGCAAGTTCAATCAGCGATGGAAGTACACTTACTTATGCATGGGATCTTGGAGATGCTTCCGCTTCTACAGATATAAACCCTGTACATTCTTATTCCGGTTACGGGCATTACACGGTTATTATGATTGTTTCCTCTGTGCATGGATGTCTTGACACCATGGACATTCTTACAAACGTAAATTCATTGCCAGTAGCTGTAATAACCGTAGTGTCAGTATGCGAAGATATCCCTGCAGAATTCAATGACGGGTCAACAGTTGCCGAAGGTCAGGTTACAGGTTGGAACTGGAATTTTGGCGATGGCGCTTCGTCTTCAGAAAAAAATGTCGGGCATCCTTATGCTGATTATGGAAATTACCTCGTCACACTGGATGTTGTAACTGACCATGGATGTCCTGATCATACAGATTTTAATCTACGCGTGAAACCAAATCCTGATCCTGATTTCACAGCAATCAACGACTGTGTGGGGAAGCCAACTCCGTTCAGCGACTATTCTTCAATACCGACAGGAAGCATTGTCAACTGGCACTGGGAATTCGGTGACGGAACTTCTGAAGACAACCAGAATCCTGTACACATTTATCCATATTCCGGATATTATGATGTATCACTTACTGAGACAAGCGATAGCGGTTGTGTTTATACATATACCCGTGAGCAAGCGGTGAATGTTTATGCAGGACCTGCAGCAGATTTCACTTCCAATGCAGAACTTGCTGATGACAATTATCCTTTTGTTCAGTTTTACAATCAGACTTCAACAACCGGGCAGTTCTTCTGGAGTTTTGGTGACGGGGATTCATCCGTTTACTTCGCACCGAATCATACTTACGACTCTGTTGGTGTATATGAAGTGCAGCTCATCACCATTGACAACAATGGCTGCGTGGATACAACACTAAAAACAATTGAGATCAGGCCAACATCAACTTTCTATGTACCGAATTCATTTACTCCGAATAAAGATGGTGTGAATGATATGTTCCGCCCATTCTTTACCAACATCACCGACCTTAACGTGCAGATCTTTGACCGCTGGGGCGCCAAGATCTATGAATACAAAAACCTCGATGGAAGCTGGGATGGAAAATACAAAGGCGAAATGGCCCAGTCTGACGTTTACGTTTATAAAATTAAAACAAAAGATGTCCGCGAAAAAGTGCAGAACTATGTTGGGCACATCACGCTTGTAAGATAACCGATTCATCACCTGCAAAATAAAGGAGGAGGGCATATTGCTTTCCTCTTTTTTATTGAATTATTCTCCTGTTTTCAAGAATAGGTCAATTGTTGGTCATTTGTTATCATAGTCAATTCTTTTTCATTCAAAATTTCCCGATTAAAACACTGCCGCAATTAGTAATCATGTTTTGAAGCCATCAATGGCATTTTGAAATCACCAATTCAAGTGTTCTAAGCTCCATAGGAGCGTCCTGTTTGTAGATTACGGTGTTGATTTTGATTTTTTAGCTCCGTAGGAGCGGCCTGTGATTCAACCTCGTGGGTTTTAAAAATTGTCCACAGATCTAATTGATTAATTTAGTCACAAATAAAAATATAGCATGTTTCAGATTCAGTAAATGTCTCTGCAGCATGTTTCCGGGAAATGCCATATTCCTCTTCACAAATTTGTTTTCAGATTGTTTTTGCTGTAGTACGATGAAGAACATCTCGTTACCAAGTTTGAATAAACAGGCCGCTCCTACGGAGCTCAAATTTGTCTAAAGAAAAATTTCTACAAACAGACCGCTCCTCCGGAGCTCATGCTTTCAAATTGAATATCTGCCGGGTCCTCCCTAAAAATACCAAAGGAACAAATTAACTATACTTTAATCAAAAGAATTCCTCGTCTCGCCTTAGGCGAGGTGGGGTTGAATTAAAATATTAGCCACGAATTTCACCAATTGACACGAAATATTATTGCATTACAAGTTTCGATTTGTGATAATTCGTGGAATTTGTGGCAAGATACCTCGTCTAGCCTTAGGCTAGGCGGGGTCGTTTCATTTTCCGGAGATTTTATTTGATGTTGAAAACAGGATGAGGGCATTTTGCTATCTTTTTTTTCTGTGACTTTTTTTACAATATCTTTATGTGATGAAGAAGGTGGAAACATTCGATTTGATTTCAATTTACAGGAATATTTTGCTTGCAATTTTATTTTGCATTTATTCACTGGCATGCCGGGCTCAGAGTGCATTGCCTGCAATTAAGGTTAGGCTGCAAGCTGTTGCAAAAGACCTGACATCTCCAGTAGGTTTGGCTTCACCCGCTGACGAAACTTCCCGGCTTTTTGTAATTGAGCAATCCGGAAAAATAAAAATAATTAAAGACGGAGTGGTGCTTCCTGTACCTTTCCTTACCATCACTGATAAGCTTGATGGACTAAACGTAGCCTACAGTGAAAAAGGATTGCTGGGCATGGCATTTCATCCCGGATATAAAACAAACGGACGGTTCTTCGTTTATTACAGCGCACCCTATAGCAGTAGCTATGATCATAAAAGTATACTGGCAGAATACAAAGTATCTGCAAACAATCCTGATGTTGCTGATGTTAGCGAAGCCATCATCATGGAAATTCCTCAACCCGAGAGCAATCACAATGGAGGCTGCATTGAATTCGGTCCTGATGGTTACTTGTATATTGGTCTTGGCGACGGAGGGGGAGCGGGCGACAAACATGGTACCATTGGTAATGGCCAGGACCTGACCACCCTGCTGGGAAAAATCCTGCGAATTGATGTGGATTTTGAACGGCCTTATAAGATTCCTCCCGGAAATCCATTTGCAAACTCGCCTGATAGCAGGAAAGAAATATATGCATATGGTCTTCGTAATCCCTGGCGTTTTTCGTTCGATAGGGTCACAGGGAAAATATTTTGTGGCGATGTGGGACAAAACAAATGGGAAGAGATCAACATCATAGAGAAAGGAAAAAATTATGGCTGGCGCATCATGGAAGGAATGCACTGCTATAATCCGGAAACCGGCTGCGACATGAAGGAACTGACGCTTCCCATTCAGGAATATGACCATGAAACCGGAATCAGTATCTGCGGAGGATTTGTATATAGGGGTAAATTACTCGCATCAATGGTTGGCCTTTATATTTTCGGTGACTGGTCGGGTAAACTCTTTTACCTCAAACAGGTTCAGGGTAAATGGCTCCGTGGTGAATTGATATCTGAAGGAAAAAAGACGAACGATACAGGATTAAAAATCAATAGCATGGGCACGGATGAAAATGGGGAAATTTATCTTGTCACGCAGAATTCTTTCGGTCCGAAAAGCAAATCCGGGATTATTTACAGGATCATTCTTTGATTTATATTTAGGAGGAAAGGAAACTTTTGCAGGCCGACGTGAAGTAAAGAAGGGCAATAAAAAAGGCGGTCTCAGAAATGAAACCGCCTTTTAAATTTGGTGATTATTCTTTAAAGCTTAATCAGTTTGTTTGAAGCAACAGCACCTGATGATTCTGTTCTGATGATGTAGGTACCTCCGGAAAGTTCACCCACATTGATGCTGATGTCATTCAAACCTTTTAAAACAGCATAACTATTACTGAAAACTCTTCTTCCTGTCATGTCAAAGATTTCAATATTAGAATGGTCATCTTTCTGAACCGCACGGATGCGCACATTCACCTGATCAGAAGAAGTCATGAATGCGGTAACTCCGAATTGCACAAGTGCAAAACTTGAAATGCCGTCAATAATACATTGTGGATCACCGAAGTCAAGCAGGTTCACATACACTGAAGTTCCGGTAAATGTACAATTTGGATCAAGGGTTAACTGAGTGACATTTCCTGTGCCAGTTGCATTACCGTATACCACCGGAGTGAAATAGTAAATTCCGGGAGGGAAGGTCAATTGGTCATTTATCAAAACAGTGGGTTGGGCACTTCCCTGCACTCCTGTGCCGCCTAAAATACTCGGGTCAGTCAGTGGGTCGTTGTTTCCGCTGATATCTGCAGATGATACGATGATGCTGAAACCATGCGTTGCCCCTTCAGTAGGAGGAATAGCACCAACGGTAGTAACGGTGAGTGTATCATTGAAGCATATTGAAGAATCATTTGCTGAAGATATTCCTGAATTGATGCTTGGAGATGTGCAAGGGATAGCAGCAAGAACGCCATCAAATTTAAATGCTCCACCAAAGGTGCCTGCAGCAAGGTATTCGCCGCTATATCCAGTCACTGTATCCAGAAAATCAATTGCTGTGTGGGAAATGTTCAGGTCAATATCAAGCCAGTTAACACCACCATCAAGCGTAAAAGAAGTTCCGAATCCAAAAGTTGCATTCGAACCTGCTGTTACATAAGTGTTCATTGTTCCCGGTACGGCAGCAATGTCGCCGGCGTAAGCAGCACCCGATATCGGTGTTACAGGGGTCCATGTTAAGCCGCCATCGCTCGTCGACCTGATTAAAACATCTGTAGCATTTACCTGGGTGATCAGGCCATGCAAAGAATCCGTGAATGCGATGTTGGAGATGTCCTGGCGACCTCCTCCTGCAGCGGTATATGCAGGGAATCCGGAAGCTGATTTCGTCCATGTATTTCCGCCATCAATAGAACGGTACATATCTCCATATGTAGTACCAAACCAGATGCGGCCGTCAGCAGCGTCAAAGAGATTGGTAATGGCGTATTCTGCATTGTTTGCAAGACCCGGAAGATTGGCAGGCGGAACCTGTGTCCATGTGTTTCCGTAGTCATTGGTAAGGAAGATTTCATACTTAAGCGGACTTCCAACCGGATCGCCCATCACCATTCCGGTCTGTGCATCCCAGAAATAAATTACATCAGCGAATGATGTATTTGCCTGGAACATATTGGCGCCTACCTGACCCCAGGTCGCACCACCATCAGCGGTTTTATAGACTAGACCGCCTGCGCCTGTGCTATCAAACATGGCAACATAGCATGTGTCTCCGTCTATTGGCCAGATATTCGAAATGACCCATTGAGAAGGAGCACCAACAGTCCCTGTCGTCCAGGTATTTCCGCCGTCTGTAGTTCGCACCCAGTCCTGGGTGTAAGGCACTGAATGCGTAACGGCATCCCATGTGTTTCCCCATACCGTGTTTGCATCTTTAACCCTGATGTCGTTGATGTAACCTTCATAAGCGAATGGAACAGATTGTTGAATCCATTGACCTTGCGATGTGAATGCAGTGAGAGCAATAAAAGCTGTGAGTAATTGTCTTTTCATTTTTTGTTGAATTTTTGTTTCGCCAAACCTACAGTATTTTTTAAAAAGAATAAAGTTAAAAATGCATGCATTCCGGATAGTCATGGGTTAAGGGGCTGACAACAATAAAATGGCCTTTTTAACAAAATGAGTGAGAAAATAAACTGTTTAAAATGCCGGCTACTGTTTTTTCTTTCTTTGAAAAAGTCTCAATAGGAATGGAAAAAAGAAGAAACAAATCCAGACCATCATCCTATTTCATGTTCATAACGGTGCTCATAACTTACAACTGCGAAAAAAGGCCGCCAAGGGGGTTGTTTTACTTTTGTTTCAAAGGTGACCTGAACCTATATAAAAGTAATCTAATTAATGGAAGAGAAAAGTAAACACGAACAAGTACTGGAAATTGTGAATGAAGTTGCTACCCTGGCGGCAAATCTGGGTATCGTTCACAATGGTACCGAAGATGTATCTCTCGATGGCCGTCATATTACAATACGCGGTCAAAAGCTTTTGTTTTTTGGGTCTTGTGGATACCTGGGTCTCGAACATGATCCACGCCTCAAAGCTGCGGCCATGGAAGCAACTGATAAATACGGAACGCAGTTTTCTTCTTCACGTGCTTATGTTTCATCGAGGTATTATCAGGAAGCAGAAGATTTAATGAGACAGATGTTTCATCGCCCGTCTGTTATAGTTCAATCGTTGACAGTTGGTCATATGTCGAACATCCCGGTTATTGTTGGGGATAGCGATGCAGTAATTATGGACGCACAGGTTCATGACAGTGTTCAAACTGCAGTTCAACTGTTGAAGACCAGAAATATCAGGGTTGAATTGGTCCGACATAACAGAATTGATATGCTTGAACAACGCATCAGGTCGTTGAAGGATAGCTACCGTAAAATATGGTATATGGCAGATGGCGTTTATTCGATGCAGGGTGATTATACACCAGTGAAAGACCTGTATAAATTGCTTGACCGCTATGACCAGTTGCATCTTTATCTCGATGATATCCATGGTATGAGTTGGACCGGACCGCATGGCACCGGATATGTGTTGGGTCAGGAAAATTACCACGACAGGTTATTTCTGACAACCGGACTTACAAAAGCATTCGGGGTTGCCGGTGGACTACTTATTTATCCTGATGAGAAGCATTTACAACTGATCAGGAATACAAGCAAAGCATTTATATTTTCAATCCAGATGCCTCCGATGGTACTCGGTGCTGTTATTGCCTCAGCCAAGATCCACCTGACTGATGAGATCTATACTATGCAAAATGAGTTGAAAACGAAAATTGATTATTTCAATAATAAGGCTAAAGAATTGCAGTTGCCATTGATCAATGAAAATGATTCGCCGATTATGTTTATTGGTGTTGGTAAACCAGATACAGGTTACAACATGGTTCGGCGTTTAATGAATGCCGGGTACTTTATTAACATATCGGTGTTTCCGAGTGTATCGTACAACAATACCGGTTTGCGGATTCCACTGAACAATAAGCTTACTATTGAAGACATTGATGGTATTGTAAATACCATTGCAGAGCAATTGCCGCTGGCACTTGCTGATACCAATGCATCAATGAATGATATTTATAAGTTCTTCAGGCTAGTAGCATGATATTCTAATTCTCATAAAAAGGAAAACCCCGTCTGAACTGAATCAAGACGGGGTTTTTATTGAATGCATTTTATTATTGAGGATATGCGCAGATTTTCCAGAATCCATTCAGTTGGGCGACAGCGACAACGAAATTTTCGAAAGTGACCGGTTTAATAATGTATCCGGCAACATTCAGGTTAAATGCTTCCATTCTGTCTTTATCATCATTGGAGGTAGTGAGTACAAATACGCTGGCGCTTTTATGATCTTCATCCATTCTGAGTTCGCGAAGGAATTCCAGCCCGTTCATTTGCGGCATATTAATATCTAATAATATGATTCTGGGAGATGGAACAACTTTTTCAACTCCGTTGGACCCGCGGAGGAGGTCCAGGGCTTCAATGCCATTGTGTGCAACGCATAGCGGATTTGAGATATTGTTTCGCTTAAAGGCTCTCTGTAGGGTCATGATGTCGATATCGTCATCATCGACAAGCATAATGTTTAATAATTGATCGCTCATAGGTATGAATTAGGATTAATTTTTACGGCGAAAGGACCTAAATGTTTCGAAACGGATAGCTCACAAATCTGCCGGCAGTAATCTTGCGGACTAACAAAATATTGAAAATCGATATAAAATATCATCATTTCTTACAGTTCAGAATCATTACATTAATTTTATGCGTTAAGAATAAGGTATAAACCAGAATCCCAATGCTGAAAGGCAGGAGGTTTTAAATTACAGTTTATGATAAAATCAATTCTTAGAAAAATCGCAAAGACGGATGTTTATGAAAGCATCCCATATGATGACTTAATGCTTAAGCAGCGGTTTACACTTTTCCGCATTTTTACTTTTACAAGTTCCCTTGTAAGTACAATTGTGGCAGTGCAGATCCTTACCGCTTTTGGAGGATCACCATACATAGCATATTTACTATTTGCGCTGGCAGCTGTAATGCTTGTCAATTATTCCCTTGTCAGGAATTACGAAAAGTTGCCGGTAGCATACATGATCACACTGCTTGGAGCGTTTTTGATGATGCATTTCCAGTCTTATACTTCCGGTGGTATTCGCAATTCCGGAACCATGTACCTGGCAGTAGTACTTCTCTCTGCTTTTATGATGCTTGGAACAAAGGCAGGAAAATGGTTTACGGTTCTTGTTGTCATTAATTTCATTTATCTGTTTGCCATTACACAATACACCGACTGGACTTCTTATGCCATGTTTGGAAATGATCCTGCAGAGATAAATGCGGACTTTTTAACGACAGGAATACTTGCCTTCTTTCTGATCGCAGCACAGAGTAGCTATCTCCATAGTGGAAAGAATGTGATTATTGAACGTATTACAGAGCAGAAAGATGAACTTGAAATAAGTAACAGGCGATTGCAGGAGTACACCACTACCCTTGAAAAAACCAATAAGGAGCTCGATAAGTTCGCTTCTATTGTTTCGCATGACTTAAAAGCGCCGCTGCGTGCAATTGGCAATCTTGCTGACTGGATAGAAGAAGATGGAGGTCCTACATTTTCGCCGGAAGTCAGAACCAATTTCAATATGATCAAGCAACGCATCAAACGTATGGAAGACCTGATACAGGCAATCCTTGATTATTCAAAAGCTGATAAGCGTGTGGGTGATCAGATCAATGTTGATACGAGGGAATTGATTCGTGAGACTGTTGAATTCATCGGTTTACCTGAAAAGGCCATTGTTCATATTCCTGAAAACATGCCTGTAATGGTTACTGATAAAACCCGCTTGTCGCAGGTGTTTTCCAACCTGATCGGAAACGGAGTCAAGTATAATGATAAAGACATCCCTGAAATAACGATCGGTTTTGAAACGCATGAAAATGGCTGGACATTCTCTATAAAAGACAATGGACCGGGGATTGATCCGAAGTTTCATGAAAAGGTATTTGTGATATTCCAGACATTAAACCGAAGGGATGATGTGGAGAGTACAGGTGTCGGGCTGGCTATCGTGAAAAAAATAATCGAAGACGAAGGCGGTAAGATTTGGATTGAAAGCGAGCCAGGAAATGGAGCAGATTTCAAGTTCTTCTGGCCTAAAGTCAAAAAAGTGAAAGATGCAGCACTCATTGCTGCTGTAATAGTTGTGTAAGAACAGACCCCATTCTGCTGAACATTACACACGGTGTTTTGTAGAATTGTAATATCATATTAAAGACGAAAAACATGCCCATAAAAATTACTTCCGCTTCAGATCAGTCATTGCTCAGCATTGTTCACTCGCCCGGAACAAAAAATATTGAGCGCGAAATTGACGGTTACGTAAAAGGTATCCGTGCACTTATTGCCAAACTCACTCCAACAGAGCGGCAGAAGTATTACAATGGCCTGCTTGCATTCATCCTCAATGAACAGGTTGAGATGTGCAGTGAAGCCAATCAGAAAAAAATTGATGAGAGCGATTTTACAAAGCTCACTGAACGTGAACTGGGATTACTCCAGGAGCTTTCCATGCGCATGCAGCAACTGTATCGCACCTTGGGACATGACGTTGAATAAAGCATCATTTGAAGTGCAACCCCTACAGGCGAGATGATTTATCATCGCGCCTTTTTTTATATCTGATAGCATCTAAGGTTGAAGTATTCTATCGAATATCGAATAAGACAATTTAATTTCCGAATTGCGAAGTTATCAGAGAACTTTTTTAATTCGTTTGATCCATGCGCCAACGGTTCTCTTGGTTTTTCGATTGGGCAAATAACCGATGGGGTAATGTGTATTTTCATCTTAACTTTGCCCGGCTTAATACAAATAATAATTATTTTTATCAATGAACTCAACCCGGATTGAAATCTTTGCTGTAAAATCTATTGCATTCAGTTCGATTTTATACTTCTTCTTTTCATGCAATACAGTGCCGGTGAATGACTCGAATAAGGCACTCAATTCAGGCAACCCGTATTATTCAAGGACAGATACAACATTGCTGAATGTTGAAGACTCAGTATGGAAAAAAATCCTTCCGGACAGTGTTTACTACATAGCAAGGATAAAAGGCACGGAACGTGCATTTACCGGTAAATTCTGGAACTATGACGGTACAGGTACTTACTATTGTGCAGTATGCGGGAATGCACTTTTTAGATCTGACAACAAGTTTGCCAGTTCGTGCGGCTGGCCAAGTTTTTTTGAAACACTAAGAAAGGAAAGTGTGATCTATTTGCCGGATACAAGTCTTGGCATGTCGCGCACGGAAGTGCAATGCGGGAGGTGTTCAAGTCATCTCGGACATTTATTTGATGATGGTCCGCCGCCAACAGGGAAGCGATTTTGCATGAATTCAGTTGTGCTTGATTTTGAGCCGGATCAGAAATAGCCGGATCAGTAAAAATATCATTTACAATGATCTATTTTTTATCCCTGTTTATTTTTTGAAGCTCTTCAATATCTAACTTATCTTTTGTCCTACCGGTTGAAATCTTTGTTTTGATAAGATCATAATAATCTACCACAGGAATATGTAAATCATGAAGTTGAAGAATATTTCTTTTTTTCCATGCATCATCAAATAAAACCTGATTGACCCGTGTGAGAAAATCAATTCGTAGTGGTGCTTTGCCATGAAAAAAGAAAACCGCCTCTTCAAAGTTGAATTTACCAATGGATTCAATATCTTCATTCTTGAATTTTAGTTCAGTAAAAACCTTCAGTAATTTATTCTTTGTAACATTGTCAGGTCTCAACCAGATGTCTAAATCTCCTGTAGGTCTTCCATAGCCATGATAGTTTACAGCATATCCTCCGATTAGCAGAAAATCAACTTCATTCCTGAGCAACGCTTCAAGAATCTCAATAAATCTCTGATTTAAAAACTTCATTCTTGTTGTCTGATTTTTAGTTCCCCTTTTTTGAGCTCCTCCTCTTGTTCGGAAAGGTCCGGTCCGTATAAATTGTAAATGAGTTTTTGAAGATACTCCATGCGTTCCACAGGACTCATCTTGCGGGTGAATTCTCTGTCCATCTCTTCCAGTGCTTCCAAAGTTGTTATAATCACCCTATTGCTGTAATCAGCTTGCGGCTCTTCTGCTTTATTTTTTTCTTCCTCTGGTTTCATATGATAAAGGTATTTAATGTTACCGGAATTTCAAATCAGTTATCATAGTAATCCTTACGCTTCATCAGCTTCAAATCCTGAAGGATGGCACTCTTTACATTGATCTGAAAAAAGTAGCTTTCCTGGAAACCGAACGGAACCCAGTTCAGCCGCATCTCCCAGCAATGCAGATCCCTGTAAATATTCACTCCGAAATTTGTAAATCGCTTCGCCGTAAAATCATACCATGAGTTAAAACCGATTTTCCATTTCGGGGTTATACTGATGTCACCATTCATACTGGCGCTCTGCGACTGACTGGCAGGGCCATTGCCGCGCCTGCTCCAGTTGTATGTATAACTTACGGTTACGTTGTATGGGATACTGAAATCCACATATTCTTCCGGATGCTGCCTGATGTATTCTTCTTCATCACTTGATCTTTTCGGTGTGTCATTTGATTTGTTTTTCGGCGCCAGTGAAAAATTCGAAGAAAGACTGACGTTTGTAAGACGCACCCAGTGACTGTTTACGTCATACTGAAAACGATTGTAGTCTGCATTGTTTTCATCATAGGCATAAGGGTCAAGGGTTCCGCCAAAGTTGATCCCGATTTTTTCAAACAAAGTTGTCCGGCCGTTTATTCCAAAGGTTGAAAGCTTCATGCTGTCTGCTGCCAGGTTATAATTACCGCGAATGCTCAGGCTTTCAAGCAGTTTTATTTTTTTCAAAGTAGCACCACTGTCGCTGTTCACCCGCACTTTCATTTCAAGATTGTTGTCCAGCCCGAATGAAAGATTTCCATACTTTCCGTTCGATGGATAACCATAGACACCAGTCTGGAAAATGGAATAGGTTTGCTTATTGCCACCGGAGTCCGTCTGGACCTCTTTGTAATAACCATATTTGGATTCACCAAAGTCAGGCCTGTAGCTGTATCCGATAGTTGGGCTCATCACATGCCTTATCGCTGCAACCGGTCCTCTTTTGTATTGAAACATACCATAAATGCGTGTATTCATACTTGCAGAAGCGCTGTAATCAAATGCATTTGCAAATCGTTTTACTTCCACTGTATCGGGCTGCTGAAGTTCGGAATTGTAAGTGTATCTTATTGTTTTGAAGTACATCCTGTCAGTTAAACTCAGGGTTGGAGAAAGTGAAATATATTTCAATAGTTTGAATGAAGTTGAAATAGGTAATGAATGCTGAATTCCGTTGCGGAGATTGTCGAGTGTTTCTATTGTAAAAAGCAAACTATCTTTAGTCTGAGCATAATTGGTTGCCTGCATCTGATAATACGTACCGATCTTCTGATACCATTTTTGCGGTCCGGTTTGATTCTTTCTCGCAAAAGGATTGATGCGTGAGATCCCGAAATTAATAGTGGGCAGTGTCACATTGATATCATGCGTGTAGGTGTTCTGTGTGTGGCTTGCTCCGATTCCAAAGGTGATTGGGGATTCAGGAAACGATTGAGAATATAAAATTGATGATTGAAAAGTATTGGAGAGGAAATTATTTGCTGAAGTGATGGTATTCCTGTAAAAATTGCTTGTTCCTGCATTCACACTTGCGCTGAAACTGCTGTTGGGCTTGGCTTTGGGATCCTGTGCATGGGTCCAGTTGATGTGAAAATCTTTGAGCTCAGTAAAATCAGGAAGTTCTTTCTCGCTTGTCACTGTTCTCGAATAACTGAGCCGGAAATTTCCACGGTAGTGGTAGCGGTTCGCATAAATACTGCTGAGGTCAATGTTATAGCTTCCCTTGGTATAGAGGTCAGTTGTTAGCGCCACATTGATATAATCATTGAGACCGAGGTAATATCCAAGATGCTGAAAGTAGAATCCCCGTTGTGCCGATTCGCCGAATGCAGGAAAGATGATCCCTGAACTGCGCCCCTTCTTACTTGGAAAAAAGCCGAATGGAATAAAGATGGGAGTGGGAATTTCTTCAATGGTGAGATATGCAGGTCCGGTTACAATTTTATTGTTGCTGATGACTTTCAGTTTTTTTGCATAGATGGAGAAGTGTGGCGTATCGTTCTCGCAAGTGGTGTATTGTCCGTTTCGGATATAGAAATTATTAAAAGGATCTTTCTTCACTGTTTCGCCGTGAATGTAACCCTCGCCTTCTTTTGTAATTACATAAGAGATCTTCCCTTTTTTGGAGTTGAAGTTATACCGGATGGCATTGCTGCGAAATTCCTGTGCTCCCTGTGAGAAATGAGGTTTGCCAATCAATTCTCCTGTAGAATCGGTAGTGCCTTCAGCAAAAATTTCCTTTTTCTCAAAATCAATTTTTATATAATCAGCAGTGAGATGGAGATCTTCATAGTCAACCACTGCATCTCCGAAGAGGTACACCAGTTCATTTTCAATGTCAACACGCAATGAATCCCGTGCATGGTATTTCACTTTGGATTTCAGAGATTCTGTGTCAATGGTGGTATCAGCTGACAAAACAATGGTGTCGGATTTTGTTTTCAATGAATCATTTCCGGGAACCGAATCAGGATTAAGGGGATCAGCGGAAACTGCGGAACCAGGAATGGGCTCCGGAAATAATTCAATTTCACTCAGGGGAGCCATGTCTGCATGAAATTCCGGCAGCCCAGTCAGCTGAATTGCGCTGCACTCCGGTGAATGGGCGCCAACATGGTTGTGTTGAAAAAGGTAACACCACACTACCGCCAACATAGGCAGGATAGTTGTTAATTTACAATTCAATCTTCCGGTTCGATTCATCTGATGGCCTTCAAAAGTAGAAAATTACTTTCGCGAAAAAGTTTTGTCAGTACGATACTTTTCAGTATTGTATTTATCACATCTTCTTCCTTTAATCCGCCGGCTAAACCCTATGCGCTTACACGGGTATGTATTGATGCCGGTCATGGAGGACATGATACCGGTTGTATAGGAGGCAAGGCAAAAGAGAAGGATGTGGCTCTTGGTATTGCTCTTAAACTGGGTAAATATATTGAAGACCATTTCCCTGAAGTAAAGGTTATTTATACCCGGAAAACAGATGTTTTTGTAGAACTTCATGAGCGTGCAGCCATTGCCAACAACGCAAAGGCAGACCTATTTATTTGTATTCATTGTAATAGCGCCTGCTATAGGGATAAAAAGAAGAGAAAAGACGTATGCAATGAGGAAACAAACGGAGTTGAAACATGGGTGATGGGACTACATAAATCAGAGGCAAACCTGGAAGTGAGCAAGCGTGAAAATGAGGTGGTATTGCTGGAGAAGGACTATACCAAAAAGTATGATGGCTTTGATCCGAATTCGCCGGAGGCAAATATCATCTTTTCCCTCTACCAAAATGCTTATCTGGATCAGAGCCTGAGACTTGCTTCTATGGTACAGAATGAAGTAGCTAAGAAAGGGAGGGAAGAACGGGGTGTTAAGCAGGCCGGGTTCCTTGTGCTTTTCAAGACCTATATGCCCAGTGTACTGATTGAGACGGGGTTTCTGACAAATCCGACAGAAGCCAAATTTCTGACAAGTGAAAAAGGTCAGGATGTGATGGCGCTTTCTGTTTTCAATGCATTCAAAAGCTACAAATCATCTGTTGAAAGCGGGGAGTCTGGAAAAACTGATGACAGAAAAGCACCTGCGTCAGAAGCAGACAGCGAGGTAGAAGCAAAATCAGACCCTGTAAAGGCACCGGATACTAAACCTGAAATTGACACTGCCGCTGCCGCCATAAAAGTCAAGACCATTTCCTCCTCAGCCGGTGAAAATACCGAAGACAATATGCGTATTACAGGCCGAGACGGCACACCTCCATCTGTAGCGCAGTCAACAGGCAAGTCAGAGACCCGTTATACCGGAAGGCAAAAATCATCTCCTGAAAAGAACGAAAAAGCACCTGTCTATGAGTTTGCGGTTCAGGTTTTATCCTCACCAATAAAGCTTCAGCTTTCAGATAGAAAATTCAAAGGACAAAAAGACCTGATTGAGGAGATCGATAATAATATATACAAATATACAACAGAACATTTTGCATCGCTGGATGTTGCCATCAATACGCAAAAGAAGATGCAGTTGGCAGGATTTACTGATGCATTTGTTGTTGCATATAAACTGAATAAGCGCATGCCCCTGAAACAGGCAAGGGATGAAATGAAGGGACAATAATTTCCTTTGTACATTCGTGGCAAAT
Source organism: uncultured Flavobacteriales bacterium (assembly GCA_964356415.1). Taxonomy (GTDB): domain Bacteria; phylum Bacteroidota; class Bacteroidia; order AKYH767-A; family 2013-40CM-41-45; genus JAPLDB01. The sequence goes on along the minus strand of CAYHHK010000056.1, from coordinate 2,325 downwards.
TTTACGGGCAATAATTCTATGAAGATCAATAAAGAAGTAAGGATAGGGATCATTGTACTGTCAGCCATTTTGCTTTCATACTGGGGGCTAAATTACCTTAAGGGCCAGGATATTTTTACCTCCCAAAAGGCGATCTACGCAGTGTACGACCGTGTTGACGGACTGCTCCCGTCAAACGTCGTACAGGTGAATGGCTATAAGATCGGATTTGTAAGAACGATCAGTCTGATGCCCGATCATTCCGGCAGGCTAATTATTTCGATGCATATCAAAAGCGAACTGAAAATCCCCAGAAACTCAAGGGCAGACATTTTCAGCATGGATTTTTTAGGAACTAAGGCTGTTCAGCTCATTTTTGGTGATAGCAAGGAGGATATACAGGATGGTGATACGCTCACCTCCAGCGTGCAAACAAGCCTGACGGATGCAGTAGGTGCCGAGGTTGCGCCGATCAAAGAAAAAGCCGAAAACCTTTTAGCATCTCTTGATTCTGTTGCTGCAGTATTCAGAGAAGTGTTCAATCAGGAGACAAAGCTGAATCTGAAAAAATCTTTTGAAAGTATTTCAAAGGCGCTGAACTCGATCGACAACATAGCAACCACAGTTGATACAATGCTGGGAAAGAAAAACGGGCGCATAAAATTGCTGCTTGAAAATATCGAATCCATCACCGGCAATATCAAAAACCACAATCAGCAAATAGGTGAAGTGATTGATAATTTTTCCGGCATCAGCGATACATTGCGCAGGGCTAATCTTTCTCAAACGATTCTGAACCTGAAGAATACGCTTGATAAAACATCGTCCATATTCGATAAAGTCAATAAAGGAGAAGGGACACTTGGCCTGCTTGTCAATGATGATAGTCTGTATATAAACCTGAACAATACTGCCCATAGCCTTGATGCGCTTGTCAAAGACCTGAATGCAAATCCAAAGAAGTATGTGCATTTCTCAATGTTTGGAGGAGGGAAGAAGTAGCAGCCGGGAGAAGTAGCAGCCGTCATTGGGTCATTAGGTCATTAGGAATAGCCAACACCAGTCATTAGGTTCTTAAGGATTACATAATAATAAGATCACTTAGTCACCTCAAAAAAATGTAACCTCATCACCAAATCACTTCGCCTCTTCGTCACAAAATCATCACCGGTAAATTAAAACATCCTTGGTTGCCCAAATCATTTTCATTCTTCTTTTTTTAGCATCGGTTGTCTTCTTTGCGCAGAACATTAGAAAGATCAGGCGCAATATTAATCTCGGTAAGCCGCTCGACAGGACAGACCGGCCAAAGCATCGATGGATGACGATGGCACGTGTTGCTTTAGGTCAGAGTAAAATGTTAGTCAGGCCTGTTGCAGGCATCATGCATATTTTCATTTATGTAGGTTTTGTCATTATCAATATTGAGGTAATAGAAATAATTTTTGACGGCATTGCGGGAACCCATCGTTTCTTGTCTTTTCTCGGACCACTTTATGATTTTTTAATTGGAAGTTTTGAGATACTTGCTGTGCTTACGTTGCTGGCTTGTTTTGTTTTCTTAATCCGCAGAAATGTATTGAAGTTGAAGCGCTTTTGGATGCGGGAAATGACTTCCTTCCCCCGTTCAGATGCAAATGCAATTCTCATTACAGAGATTTTGCTGATGACGGCATTTCTCACGATGAATGCAACCGATTTCATTCTTCAGTCAAGGAGTTTTGAGCACTACATCAGTGGCGGAGCATTTCCTGTTAGTGGAGTTTACGCATCTTTATTTTCTTCTATGTCGTCAGAATCATTAATGATGATTGAAAGGATTTGTTGGTGGTTTCACATCATCGGCATTCTTGCATTTCTGAATTACCTTCCTTATTCAAAACACTTTCATATCCTGCTTGCATTCCCGAATACCTATTATTCCAACCTGGAGAAGAAGGGGAAATTCACCAATATGGATTCTGTTACGCAGGAAGTAAAACTAATGCTCGATCCGGCTGCAGTTCCGCCTGAAGGGTATCAGTCACCGACAAGTTTTGGCGCAAAAGACGTTTACGATCTCACCTGGAAAAATCTGATGGATGCATATTCATGTACAGAATGCGGAAGGTGCTCCAGCGTTTGTCCGGCGAATCAGACAGGTAAGTTATTGTCTCCTCGCAAGATCATGATGGACACACGTGACAGACTGGAAGAAGTGGGAAAGAATATTGACAAGAATAAAAAGCAGCAGGAGGCCTCCGGTCGCCGAAGGCTTGCCGAAGGTTCGACAGCGGCAGGAGGCAGTCAAAGAATTGATGATGGAAAAAATTTGTTCAATTACATTTCAGAAGAAGAGCTGCTTGC
>CAYHHK010000055.1:0-24178 GCA_964356415.1 uncultured Flavobacteriales bacterium | reverse complement strand
TCACCCTCACCAAATAAATCCCCTTCGGCAAAGCAGCAAGGTTTAGCGTTTGATCTTCCATTTGTATTTCTTTTTCCACTACTGCTTCTCCTATTGAATTAAAAACGGTGAGCAGTGCTTTTTCTTTTTGAGGTTGGGGGAAGAGGAGGGTGAGGGTGGTGGTGAAAGGATTAGGAAGGAGAAGAATTCCGGATTTCGGATTTGGAAGTTCGGTTTGAAAATCAATGATGGTACAATGTGCAGTTGTGTCAGGATATAAAGTTTGTCCGTTTTGTGAAAAGCAATCTAATGTTCCTCCGGCTTCAAACGGGATAAATGGTTCTAATAAACCTGCTGTACTGCCAATTCCCTCAATCATTGTGAACTGCGAAAACAAAAAATGAAACTGCTTACGATAGTTATTTCCAATTAAAATTGAATCAATGGTTGAGACAGTACAACAATCACTCAATGTATCGCCAACATTCAAACTAAAGTCATAAAGTAAATGTTCCTGTGAAAAGAAGGCATCAACAAAATAAATTTGCTTCATTGCAGTATCTTGCCTGTATGCCCCGGCATATGCAATAGGTAGTATCCACCAATTATTTACTGTTGTACCATAAAGACAATGTTCGTGTACAATACGAGTTGAATAGTAGACTTTATGATAGTTAGTCGCAGTTATTACAGTGTCCCCTTGCAGGAAATAAGAAAAGTTGGAGTGGCTGAACATAGGATTTTGTAATCCACAATCCGCCCAACAACAATTCCAAGTAGTTACTGTCCAAAATGCATTTGTGTCCGGAAACGGATGATACACATTCGTCTGCGCTGAGGCAGAACTAAAAATGAAAAGCAAAGAGCAGAGTAAAAGTTTCTTCATCTCTCCAAAAGCTATTTCCCCAAAGGTAGGTTTTAGTTGGTGGTAATTAGCAGGCAGCTTGTAGTAATATAACATAAAAGTAGACCGGGCGAGTCGGAATAGCGGCATCTCCCATTCTCCCGTCACCGATTCTCCCATTCATTTTTTCGCAACCTTCTTCGGAAATTTTGTGCTAGCCAGTTGTTAGGCAAGGCCAAGCAGGGAGATCACCCGGCGATTTGCGGAGTGTTATTATGCATTGTTAAAAAAGTGATTGCGAATTGAAAGCGAGCTTCTGATGATTTGTCACTGTGGATTAAGTTTGGGATTTGGGTGCACATTAAAATAGCCCCGGCAGAATGACGGGCTGGGGTGAGCCGGAGAACAGGGGTGATCGCTACAACATGCCCGGAGTACAATTTAGGGGACTGCTTCGTACCTCGCATTGACTACACTTTTCGGCGCTTCTAGCTTCAGTGCCTCGGGGAGGATACTAAAATTCATTCAATCATAAACCGATCCCCCTCTACAGCCAGAGTAGTATTTTTAAAAACACTCTGCGCTTCTTCCAAAAGCGGGTAAAGGTTTTTATAACGTGCAGAAAAATGCCCGATGATCAATCGTTTTACCTCAGCCATCTTTGCTATGGTTGCTGCCTGTGCAGCGGTGCTGTGAAAAGTTTCATTGGCCCGGTCTGCTTTGTCACTCAGGAAGGTTGATTCGTGATACAGCAGGTCAATGTGCTTTAATATCGGAACCAGCGTTTCATCATAGATGGTATCTGAACAAAATGCATAAGAACGTGGCATGATTGGATCAGTGGTCAGTTCAATGTTGGGAATAACAGTTCCCTTTTCATCAGTATAATCTTTTCCGTTTTTGAGATCACTGTAAGCATGAACAGGAATATTGAAATGGATGAGTTGCTCGCGGATGAGTTTTCTCAGCTTTGGCTTCTCTCGAAAAATAAATCCTGTACAGGGAATCCTGTGACTCAGAATAATGGTGTTGATCACAATGTCATCGTCCTCGTATATTTTCTCGGGATTTTTATGGTTGAGGAAATGATAAACGACAGGATAACGAAGCTGTGTTTGAGAGTGAAGCAACTGGATGTCCACCATTTCCTTCAATTCCGGCTGGCAATACAAATGGAGTTCTTCGGAACGACCTTGCAAATGCATGGTACTCATCAGTCCCATTAATCCTAGATAATGATCGCCGTGCAGGTGACTGATAAAAATGTGGTTGATGCGGTGAAACCGGATGTGGTAGCGGTTGAGCTGTATCAGTGTACCCTCTCCGCAATCCACTAAAAACAATTTCTCATGAATATTGAGAACCTGTGCTGTAGGATGTCTTTGATAAATGGGTGTCGCCGAGCTGCTGCCGAGAATATAAACCTCAAATGTCATTACTCATTATCCACAATCATTCTTTTGGTCACAGAATTCTTCTCACTTGAGATTGTATAAAAATAAATTCCTGGCTCATATTCATTTGCATTTAACATAATCCTGTTTATTCCGCTCTTTGCAAGTATTGTTTTAGTAGAAATAGTCTTGCCCAGCATGTTGGCCACCTTTACAGTAACCATTGCAGACTTAGGTGAATTGAATTCAACAGTTGAAACTCCATGAAACGGATTTGGATTGTTTTGCAGTACCTGGAATGTACTTATGCTGTGTGAATTAATCCCGACGTTGTCGTCAACCTGAATGAAGTAGTAGTCTAAATTGCTTGACTGTGCAGGTAATGTTGTGCCGGTACCTGTAACATGTCCATAAACCATTACTTCCACATGAATCTGGTAAACCATTCCTATCTCCTGAGGAGTTGGAGCAGGTCCCTGAAGCAAAATGCATGCATCAGAACCGCCAGGGAAAACACATGTTGGAGGTGTGCAATTGTACGCATATCCCGGAGGTAATCCGGTAATATTGGTTGCAATGATGCTGTCAATGGTTACCGGTACTGTGATCGGACCGATCATGGTTGTTGTGTCTGTCAACACCTTCATTTGTATAACCGTTGAATATGGAATTCCAACGATTGAATGCGGAAGGTTGGTTGCGCTGTCTGGGTAAACGCCAGGGTCATTGTGTGTAATACTTGTATCAGGCACACATTGAGCAATGGTTGCAAACTTGGCAAGAAATAATGCAGCAAAAAGTAACAGTGGTTTTTTCATGTAGTTGTGTTTTGTTAGATTAGCCTTTGTGTAACTGTTTTTCAATTTCATCCATGAATACATAATCAATGGCTTCATTAACCGTTGGGACGATACTCAGCATATTGTCCAGTTGGGAAATGGCAATCAGTTTACGAACATGGTCCTGAAGGCAAGCCAGGATAAAGTTGCCTCCCGCATCCCTGCATAAACGGAAACCTGTTAGCAATGCGCTTAGTCCGGAGGAATCGCAGTATTGCGTTTCACTCATGTCAACGATCATGTTTTTATATTCCTGCTGGTGGAGTAAAAGAAATTCTGCTTTCAGTTCAGGAGCTACCAGTGTGGTAAGCTTTGCCTCCTGAATTTTAATCAGTACATATTTTTCCTGTTTGTCAATTGTAAATTTCATATACTTAAGGTTTGCGTAAAAATACGACATAAAATCCGATTGACAAGAACCGGGGACTGACTTATTAACACGGATAAATGGGAGATTGTTGATTTTGGGTTCATATAATTAAAGATTGATTTGGAGTATAATTTTAAGTGATTCCTCATTTTGCAATGAACAAACGAAGCTCTAGAATAAATGGCATCATGTGAAATTTATCAAGTTGCCGAAGGGAAAATTTGGCCCATGCCTTTTGGTATCCAGGCAACCGGCAAATTTTCCTTTCTGCCATTTCTAAATCTACTAATATGTCATTCCTATTTTGCCTCAGTAGAGAGAGGAATCTATTGAGAGATCCCTCACTCGTCCCGAAATTTCGGGGGCTGGTTCGGGATGACAATCATTATTGTTAAAAATGGGAGATGAATCCTGTCAAATTAAATAAGCATGCTGCAATCTCCCAATTGTAAATCATACAGTTTGTCATTCCGACCCCGAAACGTGGGGGAGGAATCTACTGAAAGTATACTCTCTCGTCCTGAAACATCGGGGTGCGAGGAATCATTAAAATTGAATTGCCACAAAAATTCAATACGCAGATAAAACCGTAAGTTCGCGAACCCGATTCAATATTACTTTATGATCCCATTTTCGCCGCCAAGAATAGACCAGAAAATCATTGATGAAGTAACAGCTGTACTTAAATCCGGATGGATTACCACGGGTCCGCGTACGAAAGAATTTGAAAGGAAGCTTACTGAATATTGCGGAAGCCGTTCAACACTATGTCTCAACTCCGCTACTGCCGGACTGGAGATCATGTTACGCTGGTTTAATGTGAAGGCTGGTGATGAAGTGATCGTACCTGCATATACTTATTCAGCTACGGCCAATGTGGTGATACACTGCGGTGCCAAACCTGTCTTTGTAGATGTTGGCGATGATTTCAATGTTGATGTCCGGGCTGTTGAAAAAGCAATTACACCGAGAACAAAGGTGATCATGCCTGTTGACTTTGGCGGATTTCCCTGTGACTATGATTCCATCAATGCGATGGTAAAACGTGATGACATCACAAGGAAATTTACTGCTGAATCTGAAGCACAAAAAAAACTATCAAGGATACTTGTCTTGTCTGACGCCGCACATTCTCTGGGAGCATGGTACAAGGGCAAAAGAACCGGATGCCTTACTGACGTTTCTGTTTTCTCATTCCATGCAGTGAAAAACCTGACCACTGCTGAAGGGGGTGCAGTGGGATTAAATCTTCCTGCTCCTTTTGATAATGAAGAAGAATACAGAAAGCTTTGTGTAACCACCCTGCACGGTCAAAACAAAGATGCGCTCGCTAAAATGCAAAAGGGAAACTGGAGGTACGACATCGTTGAAGCCGGTTATAAATGCAACATGGCCGACATTCTTGCTGCGATCGGAATGGTTGAACTGGAGCGATATGATAATGATACATTGATAAAGAGGCAATGGATTTATAATAAGTACAGAAATGCATTTGAGAAATTCGATTGGGCAATTATTCCCGGATCAGGAGTTGAGAATCCTAAATCAGTGACATCTTTTCACCTGTTTCCTTTGCGCATCAAAGGAGTGAATGAAGCACAGCGAGATGCAATCATTCAGAAAATATTTGACAAAGATGTTTCCGTCAACGTTCATTTTATTCCGGTTCCGATGATGTCTTTCTACAAATCGCTGGGATATGATATATCAAATTACCCGAACACATACAAGTTGTATAGTAGCGAGATCAGTCTTCCGGTATTTTATGACCTCACGGAAGCTCAGGTGGATCAGGTCATTCAGGCAGTTGTTAAATCGGTGCAGGAAGTATTAAAGTAAAGAAAACATGACGAAGACACTCATTCGTTTTTTCGACATTGTTTTTTCGGTTTTCGGATTGATTATTTTGTTTCCGTTTTTTTTGATCCTGTCGGTATTTATTCTTGTCGATTCTAAAGGAGGGGTTTTCTTTTTGCAGCAAAGGGTAGGGAGGGGTGGAAAGGATTTTCGTCTGTGGAAATTCAGGACAATGTATCCTGATTCTGAAAAGCATGGACAGATCACTGTTGGCGCCCATGATGACAGAATTACAAAGCCCGGTAAATTTCTGAGGAAATACAAGGTAGATGAACTGCCACAGCTGATCAATGTATGTGCCGGTGAAATGAGTCTTGTCGGGCCCAGACCTGAAGTCAGAAAATATGTGGACATCTATTCCGAGGAACAGAAAAAAGTACTGAGTGTTAAACCCGGGATCACAGATTTTGCATCTATTGAATATGCAGATGAAAGTGAATTACTCGCACGTTCCAATGATCCATTAAAAACCTATGTTGAAGAGATCATGCCTGCCAAAATCAGGCTCAATATGAAGTTCATCAAAAGTCCCTCTTTGAAAAATTATTTTCGAATAATCCTTCTGACCGTTCGAAAATTATTCTGAACAAGCATCAGTACATTGAATTTCGTAACTATTATTTTCTTTCTTCTAATTCTCAGTTCAGTTTTTTCCAATTTTTCAAAAAATAAATAACCCCGCCTCACCTCACCTCAGGCGAGGCAAGACAAGGAATTCTTTCGGTTAGATTACTTTGTCAGGATGAATTGTTTTAACCTTAGTAATAAAACAAATTACGCTTTTCAAAAAACCTTATTACCTTATTATTTCTTCAGCAAGACATATTGCAAATATTTAGGGTGCCGGAGAAGGTAATAAGGTTGGATAATTCTATTTGTATGTTTTTTTACTAAGGTTATTAAAACAGTACTATTGAATCACCTTAATTAATATGCATATCAGGTAACACATGGCAAACATTGAAATTCATTGAAGGAAAATTAACAGCCTGCTGTGTGGCATTCATCAGAACGTAAATCCGAACTTCAAATTAAAAAGACGCAGGTCATGTGTTTTGTAATGTTCGCCAACTGAATTGTATTGCGAGTCATACACTTCATCATTGGTTTGCACTTCCTGGTAACGGAAACCCAGACTTAGGTTTAAAGCCATCTTTGGGATGACAAAAAACTTCACACCTATTGCCGGTGCAAACATCACTCCGCCTTTACTATCATTTGCAAGTGAGCCACCGACTACTTCTTTACGAGAATAGGCGTAACCTGCTTCAATGGCAGCAAAAGGAGTTAATCTGCTCGCCATAAAATTCACCCTTACTGCTGCAAATACAGGTAACATCACTAATCCAGAGTAAATATTTATACCTAAACCCAATCCTGCGCTGATGTAAGGAGAAAACTGATAGCCGTTTATGGTTTGAAGTCCGATAGAAGGTCCGTTGTTGATCCTGTCGAATTCCGTTTCATCAACATAGGTTGAGTAGCCATTGTTTATAGTCGATGTTGTTGTCTCAAGACTTTTGCCAAATGTCAATTCGGTAATATTGGTGTAGCCGCTCTTTTTTCTTTCACCTTCTGTGGCCTTTGATCTTCTTGAACCGCGGGATTCCCTAGTGACCGGTAATTCTTCTTTGGTCATTTTCGAGATCTCATCCATCCTGTAAACAAAAATGTTTTTGTCTTTCGTTTGAATTTTTACCGACTCATTCGGAACCTGCTCAATGATGATACCGTGAATGATGCTTCCGTTCTTCAGGTAAACAACGTCTTCGTAGCCGTTTTGTGCGTCTGCAACATTTGCAAAAATGAGTAGGAATAGAATTGATGTGAAAAAAGAGATGTAGTGTTTCATTTAATATTTGGTTTGTGTGTATTTTCAGAATATAAATCCAACCTTCGTATTGACGTAGCCAATATTGTATTTATCCCATTGGCCGGTATTATTGTAATTTGGATACTTTCCATAATCTATGACGTAAATCCTGGCTTGCTGGCTTCTGTAGCCGAGACTAAAGGTCAGTGCTTTTGATTTTGCAACATTCATTTTTATTCCCAGGCCCGGACTGATATAGATGCCGCCAAAATATTTCCTATCGTTGTTCAGGGCATATACCTCTTTTGCCGTGAACGAATAGCCTCCATCAATATATACAAAGCCGGCCACAGGGGCATTGGACAGATTAATACGCAACTCAGCAAAGAGAGGGACAAATGCCAATTCGGAATTTGTATTAAAGGCAAGGCCAATACCTACAATAATGTAATGGTTGAACATGTATCCGTTTACAGTCTGAATGCAAAGAGAAGGCATCACTTCAGTTGTGCTATATCCTGCCGTTGCCGCCTCAGATCCGTTATTCAATATATCTCTTCCGAGTGAAAGCTCAGTAATGTTTGTAAACCCACGTTTCTTAATGTTGTCTTTTGTCAGGGGCTCTCTCTTTCTGCGTGAAGAAACAACTTCTTCCTTGGCGATCTTTAAAACTTCATCCATCCTGAAAACAAAAACATTCCTGTCTTTCGTCTGGATCTTAATGGATACATTCGGCACCTGCTCAATGATAAGTCCGCGAAGAATGCTGCCGTTTTTCAGATATAAAACATCCTCATATTTTGTTTGGGCTGAAACAACAGTTGATATCAGTAGTGTGTTATAGAGGAATGTTAGAAATAATAATTGTCTCATTTTTATTTTTCAGTCAGCAAATATATTTCTTTCTTATGACATCACTCATTTCTCATTTGTTCTTACGGACTTTAGCCCATAATTAAGTGCAACACATTTGTTTACCCAATAGGCAGAATCAGGTGAAATATCAACATATATGAATGCGAATGGTACATCCGATTCCTGTATGGCATTAACAACCACATCCTTTCCATGATTTAAATCATAAGTTTTTTCACGTTCGATGATTGTATGATGCAGAGCATAAACCTTCCAGGTCTCAAATGAAAGAAAGCCAATGAAAACCAGAAGGAACAATGAACTTCCTTTCAGAAATTTTGTTGACTCAATTTTGTCAAAAGTAATATTGCTTATTTGCAATGTATAAATGATCATAAAAACTGCAAAGAAGAGTGCTGTGCGTGGTACTGCAAAAAAGGATGTTGCTGAGAATACAAGAATGGTTGAAAATGCTGCGATTAAATATTTATGATCGTGAAGTAGTTGTGAAAACGAGGATTGTTTTTTAATTGTTGTTGCTAATTTATGTCTGCACGCAGAGAACAAATTGGAGGGTGTTATTTTTTTGCCATTCAGCCATATTGATAGAATAATAAGAATGAACAATGCCGTCAGCCAGTAACAATATCTTAAAAAAACAACGGTACTGTGATACAGGAATGATGAATTGAATCCCTGCCATGAAATTGCTTTGAGTCTTTCCATGTTTCCGGGTGCGGAAAGAACAAAAGAAGCACCGGCAATTATTCCTGCAAGCGCGAACAAACAATAACTGATGGCTTTTTTATCTCGGGAAGAAGTTATTATGACTGACAATTCAATCAGGGCTAGTGCGAAAAGTGATAAAACAAGGTTGTGTGAATTGACACTGCAAATGGTTGAGACAATAAATATCAATAGGTTACCCTGCGTCGAGAATTTTTTTCTTCTAAGATCATTCATGAAGAGGTAAACCCATAACAAACCTAACAGGCACATCATGCAATACCAGCCTCCCGTAGGCCAATAAAGAATATCGGGAATTAGCTTCCACATGCCAAGCCACATGATGGAGGTGAGGAGTGCGATGGCAGTAATTGTTGTTTTTTTTTTGTTTAATAGCTGTTTGTCCTGCTCCGCAATTTTCAGGATCATAAATGCAATGCTGATGAAAGCTGCAGTCCAAACGAGGCAGGTAGCCGGTGCGGTTAAGTACTTAAGGCACGTAAGTTGAATGAGTGATGCAATTCCCATGCTCCTGCCATCCCAATACAGATATTGAAGCCATGCTTTTTCAATTACATTGTATCGCACCAGCTCATTCCTGTAACAAATATCATCGCCGGAAAACCAGGTAAAAAAGCAGAGCACCGGCAAACCGGCAAGTGAGAGAAAACTTAACAGTTTTAATGCTTTTATCACTTACGAATGAATTTTATCCGGGTAAATCAATTATAGTTTTTTTGCTGAGTTCTACAAGGGTTTTATTCAATAGGTCCGGATAATTGGTATTGTTGTTAGGGCTTGAAAAACGGAAAAGTACAGGTAAATTTCTGAATGACTATTTTTGCGCAGAGAAATTTTGATACCCATTATATTATGCCGATCAATTATCCGGAAGTGCAACATTTCAGTCACCTTGAAATGCTTGCAAAGCAAGTGGTGGAAGGATTTATTACAGGACTTCATAAAAGCCCGTTTCATGGTTTCAGTGTGGAATTCGCAGAGCACAGACTTTACAATACCGGAGAATCGACCCGGCACATTGATTGGAGGTTATTTGCGCGCAGTGATAAATTATTTGTAAAGCGTTATGAAGAAGAGACAAATTTGCGTTGCCAGCTCGTGATCGACAACTCTTCTTCCATGCATTATCCTGAGCCGGAAAAAGGAGTCAAAGATTTTCAAAATAAGATTTCATTCTCCATCCATGCTGCTGCAGCCATAATATACATGCTTCGCCAACAACGGGATGCTGTGGGGCTGAATGTTTTTTCAGATGAAAGCGAGTTGAGCACGCCTGCGAAATCAAGTTCTGTACATCACAAATATCTTTTTAATGAACTTGAAAAACTTGCTGCCCGGACCGACGAAAAGCAAAAGAAAACCACTTCAGCAGCAAAGGTACTTCATGAAATAGCAGAGAATATTCACAAACGTTCGCTTGTGATCATTTTCAGCGATATGATGGAAACATCTTTCGATAAGCGCGATGAATTGTTTGCAGCACTTCAGCACCTTCGCCACAACAAACATGAAGTAATTTTATTTCATGTGGTAGATAAAAAGAAGGAGGAAGAATTTCAGTTCGACAACCGCCCATACTTATTCATAGACGTTGAAACAAGTGAGCAGGTAAAGGTTCATTCCAGCGAGGTGAAAGAACAATATATCACAAGCATGAATGCCTACAAGATTGAACTCAAATCCAGGTGTGCCCAATACAGAATAGATTTTGTTGAGGCCGATATTCATGAAGGTTACAGACAGGTATTGCTCCCTTATTTGCTGAAGCGTGAGCGGATGAACTGATTATTACCTGCCGGAAACTGGTCACAGAATTAGTGTTACAAATGCACATGAAGTGGTAAAGCAGCCATTCATTTCTGATTTTGTACTTTCTTTATTTGGAGTAAACCTAAAAAAACCCTTGTTAATGCGGGATTATGCGTACCTTACACCCACAATTTATAAATAATGGCCAGAGGAAAGCAAACATTTAACAAATCAGAGAGAGAAAAAAAGAAACGGAAAGAGCGCAAGGACAAGGAAGAAAGGCGTGAGGACCGTAAGGCAAACAATAACAAAGGCAAATCATTTGAAGACATGATTGCTTACGTGGATGAGTTCGGGCGATTGAGTTCGACCCCTCCTGATCCCACCAGGAAAGTAGCAACATTTAACGCAGAGGATATTCAGATCAGCACTTCACGCCAACCGGATGTGGAATTGCAGGATGGAGAACGCAGTGGCGTAGTATCATTTTTCAATGAGTCGAAAGGATATGGATTCATCAAAGACCTCAGCACCCAGGAAAGTTTTTTCGTTCATGTCACCGAAGTTGCTCAAATCCCGCGAGAAGGGGATAAGGTAACTTTCAGGGCAGAACAAAGGGAGCGGGGATTGACAGCCGTTGAAGTAAAAGCAATGGCTTAAATAAGGCTGTTACATCAGATCACTTTCGCATCAGGGTACCTGATCAGCCAGATTGCAAGAGCTGACATATCATGGATTGTTATAACTGTTCGTGAATCGAGTCGTACTTTAATTGTTGCAGTTGTTGGTGCCTGCTTTAATACCGGATTAGTAATTTTTCTGATGCGTCCCCGGTTTTGTTTTTTAACCATTAACGAAGGTAAGGTATTATGTTAGTGTAAAAACGCAGACTCGCAACTATTTTTCATTTGCCGGAATAAGATGTTACGGACAGGTCACAGGATAAATATGCGCTGATAAAGTTGTTATTCTGCTCAAATAAGATGAAACATGATTTTTTTTCGCAAACATCATGATACCCCGCTGTTTATAACTATCTTCGCCGGATAATATTTTAATTAACAATTTATGAAAAATGGTAAAGTAAAGTTCTTCAATGATGCCAAAGGTTTTGGTTTCATTAAAGACAATCAGTCAGGTGAAGAGATTTTCGTGCATTCCAGTGGTTTGCAGGATACAATTCACGAGGGTGATGAAGTGGTGTTCTCAGTAGCACAAGGTAAAAAAGGAATTAATGCAGTGGAAGTAAAACTTGCATCGTAAATAATTTTTAACCGTACAGAGCCGTCCCGATTTATCGGGGCGGTTTTTTTTATGATCGAAATTTTTTTTTTGCAGCTTCACTGAGATGTTGAATTAAAATGTTAGCCACGTCCCGATAGCTCCCGACACTTCGGGACGGGATTCACTAATTCGCACAATTCAATAAGGCAATGCAAACATCAATTAATGATAATTCGACTAATTAGTGTCAAAACACCTCGTCTTGCTTTGGCGAGGCCGGGTAAATCAGTATCAGTTCATTTTCAGAACTGAATAACCTATCCATGTAGCAAGTATTCCCAAAAAGACACTTGCAGCAATATAAGCAGAGGCATTCCATAACTCTCCGGAACGGATGAGTCCGAAGGTTTCGTTTGAGAAGGCAGAGAAGGTGGTGAATCCGCCAAGTACTCCGGTCGCCAGGAAAAGGCGCCATTCCGGACTGATGTTGCTTCTTTCGCCGAGTGCAAAAACAATTCCGATGAAAAAACATCCGATGATGTTTACGCTAAGGGTTGCAATTGGAAAAGCAGAAAGAACCTTTGACTGCACAAATTGAGAAAGCAGGTAGCGTAAAATTCCACCGATGAAACTACCTGTGCCGATGGCGAAAATGATTTTCATTATTGTTCCAAATATAATGCATGATTCCAATCATCAATAGAATCATTTTGAAAAAATTTGCACAACAAGATACATCACTATATAGCCAATCAAACAACTATTCTAAATTATCGGGACACAACTATTTTCCTATAATAATTCTTCTTCGCATTGAAGATTTGTAAAATATAAATTCCGTCGGGAGCATCAAGGCCGATAGTTTTATGCTTTAATTCACCCTGCACTAAAAGTCTTCCTGAAATGTCAGTTATCTTATATTTCCAATACATCCTTTTCTCCTGTTCACTCCGGAAAGAAATATTCAGTTTGCCAGATGCAGGATTGGGATATATTAAAGGTTCGAACGACGATGAAATGTCATTTGTCTTATCGGTTCCGGTTGAAGCAATGCTATCATTGGGGTTATAGAGATTTGCTGCCTGATAATAGACAAGGATGGCGCTTTCATTTTGAGGTATTGTATTTCCCCACGGACAAACATTTACAACAGGAATATTATTTCCTACTGGAATTCCGGAAGTATCAGCTTTTTGCCTGCCGACGCAAATTACTCCCAGGCTGGTTTTATAAACGCCGAATATTTCAGTATTGTCGCCGCCGGCTTGTGTAAGTGTATCCCAGGCTCCAACGATAAGTGATGAATATTTGGGTACATGAAACTGCGAATCGTAAACCCGGATAAAACTGTTCCAGCAACTCAGCCCGCCATTGTTTGGTTTCACCATTTTTTGATAGGCATTTGCCGTGGTGATTGTTCGGCGGCCAACAGCCAGAACACATACATCACCATTGCTGGAAACCTTCATGTTGTTCTTCGCCATTCTTGTGGTATTCACGTTAGGCCAACCGCCATTTGGGTTGGGCCATCCATCAAGGTTTGGATCGGGATGCGGATTTCCCAGAGATCCGGTGCCTTCAGCAAGTTCTGCCATGTACGTTGAGTTAGAAAGCGTGCCGCTTGTAAGACTGAATTTACCAAGCCAGGATATGTGGATGTTTCCGCTGCTTCCCGTAAAATTATTTTGAAAACCGGATGCAATGGTGTCGGCAGCAATTGTATTTCCTTCCCAGAAATTTTCTGTGTTGTTTCCGTGACACCGTGCACCGACAACCAGTTTGTCATTTGCATAATCAATGGCAAGTGCATCAACATACTGGTCGGGACTTGAATTGACAGTATCTCCGGCAGGCGTTATCTCATGGTACAAGCGGCTCCACCAAAGCAACAAACCGGAAGAATCCATTGCAATAACAGCAGGTTCAAAATCCGGAAGGCCGCCATTCGGCAAAACACTTTTGAAATTAATTCCGATATACATGTTGTTGTTTCTCCTGTCGATGGAAATACATTCACCGCCATATATAGGAGTGGGAGATGCTGAATAACCTGTATAACCGGGAGAGACAGCTGTAGGGTTTGCGGGATCACAGGGAGCATCGAATAATATATCTACAGGCCACTTTCCTTTTTTGGTTCCGCCATTTTCATCTGCGAGCGAAGCATTGTAGTCATTGGCAGTCCAGGACCGCAGATCGCATCGTCCCCAGATCTTTAAAACGATTCCGCTAAAAGAAACAGAATCGATACTTCCCAATGGATTTGCTGTGGCGGGAGTTCCTTTCCATTCTGTTCCATTTGTAAGCCAGTGCGTGCGCCAGTTATTCACAACGGTACGCTGACCAAATTGGTCGAGACAATAAACGGCACTCCAGTCATATCCGTATGCTTCTCCGGATATGTAATATACCTTTCCGTCGCTTGTTACATCCCAGGGATGGTAATCTTTGGGTCCTGACTTCGCCCAGACTACATTGAACCATACAAGCGCTGACGGCACTCCATTTATAAAATTGTTGTCAAGCTTTGCAATGATATATCCGCCATTATTCGGATCAGTATCAGAAGTATTACAGCTGATATAGAGGTCTCCCGTAGGTGAATAGGGTAGGGAGTTCGTTTTGATAAAGCGGATGTCCTCTACAGCACCCTGTGGAAAATGCACTACTTGTAATACGGTTTGCAAGTCAGCTGAAAGATGCAATAAAAATCCATAGCGGTTTGATCCAAGCGAGTTTGGAATTGAGCCGTTATAAGTAAGCTGTATATCCTGTATGCCGCCCCCGATCCAATTCAGATTATCAGCATATCCACAGACCAGGAATGTGCCATCGGTTATCTGCATCACATCATAAAATGTTTCTTTGCCGTTGTTGCCAGCATAGGTAACAATATTATTTTGTGCAAACAGCACCCTGGTTGTCAGTAGAAATAAGAGTATTGAAGTTGTTTTTTTCATTCTGTACTTCTTCAAAAAAGTTGAACATGCAAATTGCCAATTTTTTTTATTCAGTTGGGATATAATCTCCAAATTTGTCAATAATATCAGGATAATTACGATAACTAAAAACGGGGGTGATTGTTATAGCTAGCGGAGCGTTTATTGTGTGATACCTTTGTACCTTAATAATATAAGTTGGCGCATCTTAAACTAATTTCATTGACAAAAATGGAACAACATTATCATTATGCAACGGTTACTGAGGCCATCAATGAATTCAGGCAAAAGGGATATCTTCTTGATTTTAATATTGAGGAGAACTGCATCACCTGTAATCCTTATAAATTCAAACCGGATGAATTTGAAATTACAGAAGTTTACCGATATGAAGGTGATAGTGACCCTGCAGATGAAGCAACAGTTTATGGAATTGAATCCAAAGACGGAAAAAAGGGAATACTGGTAAATGGATATGGATTCGGTACAGATGAGGCTGCAAATTCAATTCTGGAAAAACTAAATTTTCATCGGCGTAAATGAAAAAGTTCCTCGTAATATATGCACATCCAAATCCTGACAGTTTCAACGCTGCCATTAAAAAAAGGATCCAGTCAGTTTTGTCTGCATCAAACATACCGCTTGATGTCATTGATCTTTATGATATGAATTACAATCCTGTTTTGTCACTGGCAGAATTGAAGGGATTTGTGCCAGACGAAACAAAGATGTTCCAAGAATTAATTTCAGGGTCAACAGACATTATTTTTATTTTTCCTGTATTCTGGTTCAGGGCGCCGGCCATTATGGAAGGGTTCATCGATAAGGTATTTGTTCCCGGATTCGCTTATCGGTTCAAAAAAATTATTGGCAAATACGGGATTCCTGTTCCCTTGCTGAAGGACAAAAGGGTGCTCGCTTTCCTTACACATGGTGCACCTGCTTTCCCTGTAAAAACATTGTATGTGAATGCAGTGAAATACCGTTTCCTCTTGGGTTTTTTGAGTTTTTGCTTTTATTTGTGGAATTGCAAAATTGTGCAGCTTTGGTCGGTGCCGTTTGTAAATGCTGATGTGAGGGAAAGGTATTTGAAGAAAGTTGAACGTGTACTAAGTAAGAGGATATTGAACTAAAAAGTCACAAGTCAACCAATCTCATTTCTATTTCAATGGCAAAAGCAAAACTCAAAACCACAAAAACCAAATCAAGCGTAAAATAATTCCTTAACTCTATCAAGGATGAGAAACAGCGTAAGGACAGCATTGAAATTGTTGAAATGATGCAAAAGTGTGCAAGAGAGGAACCGAAGATGTGGGGCAGCGCCGTTATCGGATTTGGAGATATTGTATTGAAATATGACAGCGGCCGCGAACTCGATTGGTTCAAGATTGGTTTCTCCCCGAGGAAACAGAATATGACACTTTATGGTCTTGGTATTTCGGGTGATCAGCAGGATTTGTTGAAAAAGTTAGGCAAGCACAGCACGGGAAAAGGATGCCTGTATATTAATAAGCTGGAAGACATAGATGCGAAAGTGTTGCAGAAGATGATGGCGCAGGCAATGAAAAAGAAGAAGTAGATATCAAGTTAACTGGTTGGCAATATGCAAATCAGATTTTCCTACCTTAGATCAACGGATTTTCCGGTTCTATTGAGGTAGTTTTGTCATTCAATTTTTACCAATATGGAAATCGGAGTAGATAGCTTCGCCGCTATGATGAGCGGTAACAGTGCAAAGGGTGTCAATGATGCAGATTCATTGTCGCAATTGCTTGAAAGGATAGAGTATGCTGACAAGGCGGGGCTTGATATATTCGGAATAGGCGAGCATCACCGCAAAGGTTTTCTTGATTCAGCACCAACCTTGATTCTTGCTGCAGCGTCTGCAAGAACAAAAAACATCAAGCTGACAAGTGCCGTTACTGTATTAAGCGCTGCAGATCCTGTTCGTGTATTTCAAAATTTTGCAACACTTGATTTAATTTCCAATGGGCGGGCTGAAATGGTTGTTGGCCGGGGCTCCTTTATTGAAGCTTTTCCATTGTTTGGATTGAGTCTGGAAGACTATGATGAATTATTCACAGAGAAGCTTGAACTTCTTTTAAAGATCAGACAAAATGAATTTGTCACATGGTCAGGGAAGTTCAGGCCAGCTTTAAATAATCTGCCAGTGTATCCGCGACCCATACAAACATTATTACCTGTGTGGATAGGAGTAGGTGGTACGCCTGAATCGTTCATTCGTGCAGGAACACTGGGATTACCCCTGATGGTGGCCATTATAGGTGGTGAAACACATCATTTTGCTCCGTTGGTAAACCTGTACCGCGAAGCAGGGCAAAGGGCAGGATTTCAGCCGGACCAATTAAAAGTTGGTGTCCACTCATTGGGTTACGTTGCAAACACCAAACAGGAAGCACTGGATGATTTTTATCCGGGCTATGCGGCATCAATGACCAGGATAGGGAAGGAGCGGGGATGGCCTCCAATGACACGGGGTCGTTTCGAAGCACAGATCGGCCCGAGGGGAGCGCTGGTTGTTGGTGGTCCGGAAGACGTTGCAGAAAAAATACTCCGCCATTCAGAAGCACTGGGAGGTATTTCGCGATTTACTTTCCAGATGGATACTTCAGAGGTGCCTCATGAAAAACTGATGCAGGCAATTGAGTTGATCGGCAAGCGGGTAAAGCCGCTGTTAAATAAATAACTTTGGCTCTTTATTGTAAACAGAATTATTTTCAAATCAATCTCACTCCGGTTTTCATGGATAACGAGCAATCAAAGCCCCCGCGCAGGATCCGTTACAAGGGCACACATCCGAAAACGTTTAAGGAAAAATACAAGGAACTTAATCCGGAACGGTATGCTGCCGATATAGAGAAGGTTAAGCAAAAGGGAAATACACCTGCCGGCATGCACCGCTCCATTTGTGTAAATGAAATACTGGAATGCTTGAAAGTTTCTTCAGGACAAACCGGACTGGATGCAACACTTGGCTACGGAGGACATAGCCTGGAATTATTAAAACAACTGGTTCCTGACGGAAAACTTTATGCTACTGACGTTGATCCTTTCGAATTGCCGCGTACACAGGAACGGCTTGAAGCAATGGGTTATGGACCCGAAGTACTCGAAATCCGCAAAATGAATTTTTCCGGCATTGACCAGCTTGCTGAAGAAGCAGGAGGGTTTGATTTTGTGCTTGCAGACCTCGGTGTTTCGTCCATGCAGATAGACAATCCTGACAGAGGATTTTCATTAAAAGTGGATGGTCCACTGGATTTGCGCCTGAACCCTTCCACCGGAAAATCAGCAACCCAACTTTTAAAAAATATTTCTCTCGAAAAACTGGAAGCGCTCCTGTTGGAAAATTCCGATGAGCCTTATGCAGACATCATTGCTGAAGCCATTATACAGTTTATCAAAAAAGGAAATACAATTGATACCACATCACAATTAAAAAACATCATCAAAGAGACCTTGCAATTTCTTTCGGCTGAAACAAAGACTGAAATCACCAAGAAAAGCTGTCAGCGGTGCTTTCAAGCCTTACGCATTGCTGTGAATGATGAGTTTGGTGTGCTTGAAAAGTTTCTTGCAAGACTTCCTGATGCGTTGAAACCCGGCGGGCGTGTTGCTATTCTTTCTTTTCATTCAGGGGAAGATAGGCGTGTGAAGAAAGCGTTTCAATTATTTTACAGAGAAGGGATTTTCAGTGATGTTGCTCCTGATCCTATTCGTCCATCTGCAGAGGAAATCTACAGTAATCCGCGTGCGCGTTCGGCAAAGTTGAGGTGGGGTGTGAAGGAGTGAATTTTTGAAGCGATGTGGTTGGCATTAATATCAGCAGGGTAACCACATAGGCCACAAAGGACACATAGAATAAGAATGGAATCAAGCACCTTTCTTGATTGAGAAAATGAACTTGGTGCGATTCAAGCTATACATTAATATAAAACAGAAATACTATAACTATGTGTCCTTTATGCCTTTGCGGTTTATTTTTATCAGCCGGTTTAGCGCAATGCCGCTTAACAAAAGTTTATACGTGATTGAAAATTTTATATGTTTATATTTCAATAAGTCACATGTTGAAAAATCGCAGCTTATTTGATTTGTCTTTTTGAATCTTTGATTTCATTTGGTTTGATTAATATTTAATGAAACTAAAAGTGGACGAATGACTTTTATTGAATAACGTAACATAATAAAGAGAAGGAGTTAGATTTTCTACTTTAATCTTACCATCAATTGGAATAACATTTGATTGGACTAACTCTCCGTTAACAGAATGTATTTCGAAATTGGTATAGCCCTTTTCATCAATATTGCTCACCCGAATATAATCCTGAACAGGATTTGGATATACAGTAATTGATTTGTAATTTTTCAAAGCACTAATTCCTGTTACTGTTCCGGAAAATGCAAGGTTATCCACATATAAATAATCATTATTTGCCGGAGTGTTTCCACTTGCTGAAAGTGTAATAATGCAACTGTCAGGATTGTTGCCGTCAATATAAGTAAGTGGAATACTGAAGTTTGACCACCCCATAGCCATTCCGGTTAGGACGAAGTGGGCTGTTGCAACTGGAAATCTCATTTGCATGTTGCCATCCCAACGGGTAAGCTGAATATCTATGTATCCCTGACTGTTTCCAAAAATCATATGCTGCCACTTGCCGGTTAAATTTGCAGGGCGCTCATTAAATGCAAAACCACTTAGTGGTTCCAAAGTGGATTGGTCAAATATTCCACTTACTGCTATTCCGGGCATTACTCCCATGCCTGCAACAGTTTTACTTGTAAGTTTAATATACGCTGTTCCGGGATTTCCTGGTGTGCCTTTTACACAGGTGAAAACGGACATGGATGCGGTCATGTCATTTAAACAACTCCATGAATCAGGGTTATTGTAGCTTCCCATGCTTGTCCATGTTTCAAAACCTGAATTGGGAATTTGTGCTTTAGTTATCAAAAAGGCGAATGACAAAAAGATTGATAGGGAAATTTTGTTTTTCATTTTTATATTTTTTTAGTTTAATTTAATTTAATAAGCTGGGGTAATTGATAAATAATATTTTGAGATATTACCACAGACCAGGTCGGTATCCCTACAAGTTAATTGAATAATTGTGCCACCTTAAATGCTGATGCATCAGTATCCTTCCAGCTGCTAAACGCAGTGAGAAAACGCATTGAAATTATTGAGTGGAATAAAACTGCCCACCAATTGAGTGGTGCAATAAATCTTTCTGTATATATTATACAGTAGGTGGATGGAAAATTGAAAAACTTACCGATTGCATTTTTGGCAATAGATAAAAGCTAGTGTACTTTTTTGTTTCAGTAAAATGATTGAATGTAAGTTCAACTTTCCTTTGGAAAAACTGAACCGTTTCCTGTTTTTCTTTTGTTGGTGCTGATGGACTTTGCTCTTTTTTGTCCTGCTCTTTCATTTCTTTCAGCATTTTACATTTTCCCTCGCAGGCCATTTTGGGTTTCGCCTTGTTTTCACAAAGTACGATTGCATAATATTTTTTATTAATGAGATAATGCATAAATACTATAGACTGCCCAAGCGAACTTAGAAGTATTAAAAATGTGAGCAATACTGCAACAGACCTTTTCATTAATGAACAAAAGTAAGAACGTATATTGGTTATGAGAATGATATTTGTCATGTTATTTACTTGAGTATTAGTCTGGCAGGTGAGGCAGCAAACTTAATCATGCATTTGGTGATTATTCTGGTATGGCAATAGTTGAATGCGCTGAAATTATTTTAATAAATCTCGGTCAAATAGGTACAATGACCTGAACTCAGGGATCATTAGAAGATTGCATTGGAAACAGGCAAAGTTTTATATTTTATTTATATCTCTAAGGATATCTTTGCATCGATTGTCTAAGTCGATTTTATACCGCGCAACGAAGGAACAGCAATTCACCACAAGTACCGGCCTTGTTTTGTCGGTTGCCTGTATTTGTTTCGCGCTTTCTGACTATATCGGATATCATGTTACCGCACTCTTGTTATTGGTTACGGTTTCATTTATTGCGATGTTCTACGACATTTTTCCGGTGCTCGTAGCAGCCGTCCTAAGTGCACTAATTTGGGATGTATTCTTTATTCCACCAAGATTTTCTTTTGCCATTGCTAACCCGGAGGATGCCCTGCTTTTTGCTTTATACTTTGTCATTGCTTCGGTTAATGGGGCACTAACTTTTAAAATCAGGCAGATTGAAAAAATAGCACAGAAAAGAGAGGAAAAGGAAAATAGTGTCAAGCTTTACAACACCCTGCTGAATTCACTCTCGCATGAGTTGAAGACTCCGATTGCTACCATCATTGGAAGCACTGATAATTTGCTTACGAATTCTTCAAAACTCTCTGAAGAAAATAAGAAAGATCTGCTTTGTGAAATTTCGAAGTCATCTATCAGGTTAAACCGCCAGGTTGAAAATTTATTGAACATGTCAAGGATTGAATCGGGCTTCCTTGAGCTTAAAAAAGATTGGGTTGATGTTAGTGAATTGATTTACGATGTGGTAATCCAGTTAAAGGAATATACGAAAGATCATCCCGTTGGAATAATTGTAAAAGACAACCTTCCGCTTTTTAAAATAGACTACGGAATTATAGAGCAGGTGCTGCATAACCTGATTTACAACGCATCCATTTATATTCCAAAATATTGTGTGATTACGGTGCGCGCGGCCTATAAAAATGAAAAGCTTGTGATTGATGTGGAAGACAGCGGTGGAGGATTTCCTCCGGAGGAAACAGAGAAGGTTTTTGATAAATTTTACCGCTTAAAGAATTCACATACAGGTGGTACTGGCTTGGGATTGTCCATTGTTAGGGGATTTGTGGAAGCTCACAATGGAACAGTAAAACTGGAAAACATGCCTGAAGGAGGAGCCAGGTTTACCATTGAAATTCCGGCAGAGGTTTCTTATCCTTCAAGCCTGAAAAATGAATAGTGTGGAAATTCTTGTGATTGACGATGAAGCTGAGATGCTTCGGCTGCTTGAGATTACTTTGGAGAGTAACGACTTCAGGGTTACCAAGGCAATGCGCGCTAAGGAAGGACTGATTCTGGCCGCCAATCATCCACCGGATTTAATTCTCCTTGATCTTGGTTTACCTGATGAAAGCGGACACGCTGTGTTGAAAAAACTTCGTGAATGGTACACAAACCCGATTCTTATTTTGTCTGTTCAGAACAATGAAGATGACATCGTAAAAGCATTGGACAATGGGGCTAGCGATTACCTCGTAAAACCGTTCCGTACCGGGGAACTGCTGGCACGGATTCGATCTGCAATGAGGGGCGTTTTAAGGGATCAGCCAGACCAGCGGATTGAATTCAACGGACTGAAGATTGACCTGACTACACGTACAGTGAAAAAAAAGGATGAGCTGCTTAAACTTACTTCGACAGAATATAATCTTCTTGTACTCCTGGCCAGAAATGAAGGAAAGGTTTTGACCCATCATTTTTTGTTGCAGCAGGTTTGGGGTCCCGGATTTCTTGATCAAACTCAATATCTTCGCGTTTTCATTGCCCGGCTTCGAAGGAAAATTGAAGACGATCCCAATATTCCTGACTTTATTTTGACTGAGTCAGGCGTTGGTTATCGCTTTATGGAAAAAGAATGAATTGATTTATTAGCGAATTATGAATATTGAATCTCACAAAAAACATTTCAGCAGGATCACCTTTGCGTCACTGATGGTGGCGCTTGGCATCATCTATGGCGACATCGGCACATCGCCTTTATATGTAATGAAATCCATTATCGGGTCGCGGGTAATTGATTCAACACTGGTACTCGGTGGTCTTTCCTGTGTTTTCTGGACGCTCACTCTGCAGACCACTTTCAAATATGTCATCCTCACACTGAAAGCCGATAACAACGGTGAAGGAGGGATATTTTCATTGTATGCTTTGGTGAGAAGAACAAAAGTTGGCTGGCTGAAATACCCGGCCATCATTGGCGGAAGCGCACTGCTTGCAGATGGACTAATCACGCCTTCGATTTCTGTTTCTTCCGCAGTTGAGGGGTTGCGCTATTTTTCTCCTGATATTCCTACTGTTCCCATCGTCGTTGCAATCATCGTTGTACTGTTTACCATCCAGCAGTTCGGTACCTCTTTTGTCGGTAGATCTTTCGGACCGATAATGCTACTCTGGTTTTCAATGCTTGCCATTCTTGGTATCATTGGAATATCTTCCAATGCTGAAGTGCTGAAGGCCATCAACCCATACTACGCATACAACCTGCTCGCCAATTACCCCAAGGGATTCTGGCTGCTGGGTGCAGTATTTCTTTGTACTACGGGTGCCGAGGCATTGTATTCTGATCTTGGGCATTGCGGGAGAAAAAATATACGTATCAGCTGGGTATTTGTTAAAACCTGTCTGTTGCTGAATTATTTCGGACAAGGTTCTTGGTTATTAAATAAATCAGGTGGCTTGTTGAATGATGAAAACCCGTTTTTCTCCCTCATGCCATCCTGGTTTTTGATGATAGGTATCATGATTGCAACTGCTGCTGCCGTTGTTGCCAGCCAGGCACTCATCAGCGGTTCGTTTACACTCATCAATGAAGCGGTTCGATTAAACTTTGGTCCCAAGCTGAAAATCGATTACCCCTCTGAGTTGAGAGGGCAGATATATATTCCAACAGTCAACTGGGCTTTGTGTGCAGGATGCATCGGCATCGTCCTGTTTTTTAAAGAGTCGTCGGGAATGGAAGCTGCGTACGGATTGTCCATCATTATCGCCATGCTCAGCACAACCATGCTGCTGTCTTATTACCTGTACATGAAACGCTATCCATTGCCGCTCATCTTTTTTCTGCTGTTTATTTTCCTGTCCATTGAAATTGCCTTCCTTATTGCCAACCTTGACAAATTTCCGCATGGCGGCTGGGTTACGCTGCTCCTGACCATTCTATTATTCAGCTTTATGTTTGCCTGGTACCTCGCGCGGAAAATCAGGAACAGGTATGTGGAATTTGTAAAACTGAAAGATTTCTCGGCATTGATTACAGAGATGAGCAATGATGCAACCATTCCGAAATATGCAACACATCTTGTTTACCTCACCAGCGCCAACAGGATGGAAGAAATTGAATCCAAGGTGATGTATTCCATTCTGCAAAAACAACCTAAGCGGGCGGATACGTACTGGTTTGTGCACGTGGATGTGGTCGATCAGCCGTACACCATTGAATATAAAGTTGACGAAATCGTGAATGATAAAATCATTCATGTGGAATTCCGCCTCGGCTTCAGGGTGGAGCAGCGCATTAACCTGATGTTCCGCCAGGTGGTGCAGGATCTGGTCCAGAACAAAGAAGTAGATATCCGCAGCCGTTACTATTCACTGAATAAAAACAATATGGTAGGAGATTTCCGTTTCGTTGTTATTGAAAAACATATTTCAAACGAAAACGAATTCGGGTGGTTTGAAAAAATTGTACTCAACCTGTACGCTTTCCTTCATCTTTTTTCACTTCCTGAAGAGAAGGCATTCGGTCTTGACACCAGTTCCGT
>CAYHHK010000054.1:7763-24283 GCA_964356415.1 uncultured Flavobacteriales bacterium | reverse complement strand
ATCTCAAATAATTCATCTACATTCGCGTGCAACTTTTTTTGAATCCAATCCACTATGAAAGTTGCCTCAGGCTCCCCCCATAATTCCGGCGAACGCTTCCTTGGAGAAGCCCTTACTTACGACGATGTATTGCTTGTGCCCGCTTATTCGGAAGTCCTTCCGGGTGAGGTAACAGTTGCAAGCAGGCTCACCAACCGCATTAAAGTAAATATGCCCATCGTTTCAGCGGCCATGGACACGGTTACTGAATCGAGTATGGCCATCGCCATGGCACAGGAAGGCGGACTGGGGATCATTCATAAAAATATGAGCATTGAAGCCCAGGCAAGGGAGGTAAAAAAGGTAAAGCGCTCTGAAAGCGGGATGATTCACGATCCCATTACACTCCCTGAAAATGCACTTGTAAGGGATGCGCTGAATATCATGCGTGACTATAAGATCGGCGGAATACCGGTGATTACTGATAAGCATAAACTGGTTGGGATCATTACCAACCGTGATTTGCGTTTTGAGAAAAATCCAGACCGTCCCATTGCTGAGATCATGACAAAGGAAAACCTGATTACCACTACAGGTATGAAGGATTTAATGGAAGCCGAGAACATTCTTAAAAACTATAAAATTGAAAAGCTACCCGTGGTTGATAAGAGCGGAAAACTAATCGGGCTGATTACCTATAAAGACATCCTGAAAATAAAATCCAAACCCAATGCATGTAAGGATGAATTGGGAAGATTGCGTGCAGGAGCAGCCATTGGTGTTACCAAAGATTCTCTTGACCGGGCACATGCGCTGGAAGAAGCAGGGGTTGATGTCATTATCATTGACACTGCCCACGGTCATTCAAAAGGCGTTGTTGAAATGCTGAAGCTGGTAAAGAAATCAATCAGCAAAGCAGACATCATCGTTGGCAATATTGCCACTGCAGATGCGGCCCGCATGCTGGCCAAAGCGGGCGCTGACGCTGTTAAGGTTGGAATAGGCCCCGGTTCAATATGTACGACCCGGGTTATTGCCGGCGTTGGTGTTCCGCAATTCAGTGCGGTATTCCAGGTTGCCGAAGCGTTAAGAGGTTCGAAAATTCCGGTGATTGCCGATGGGGGAATCCGTTTTTCAGGTGACATTGCAAAAGCCATTGCTGCAGGCGCCAATACCGTCATGCTTGGATCATTGCTAGCCGGTACAGAAGAAGCGCCGGGTGAAACAATTATTTATGAAGGAAGAAAATTCAAGACCTATCGTGGAATGGGGTCTATAGAGGCAATGCGTGAAGGATCGAAGGACCGGTATTTTCAGGCACAAACAGAAGACGTAAAAAAACTTGTGCCGGAAGGCATTGTTGGACGCGTACCATATAAAGGACTCGTTTCAGAAGAACTCTATCAACTTGTCGGCGGACTAAAAGCCAGCATGGGATACTGCGGTGCAGCCACAACGGGTGATTTACAAAAGGCGAAATTCATCCGCATTACAACCGCGGGAGTACGTGAAAGCCATCCGCATGATGTTACGATTGTGAAGGAAGCTCCGAATTATCATCGTTGAAAAAGAGGCAGAAGGCTGTTGCGGTAGGCAGGGAATTCAAACAGTCCAATACTATCTGATCAAATCCGCGTTCGGATTTTCTTTTTTACTGATCAGATCCACCCGCATAAAAACTTTCCAGTAACTTTCTTTTGTCATTTTATCCCAATGAATGAAGTAATACCGGTATTGGTAATTCTGTACCTGGCAGAGCACAAGGCACAGGAAACAAAGCGCGATAAAGATTTTTTTTCCGGCATGCGCTAAGTTTTCAATCGCTGTTCCAAGTAGAATTGAAAAAATAAATAAGTACTCAATCATCGGCCTTGTTCCGAAACTTCCGCCATACCACCAATTCCACCAGCACGATAGAATATAACAAAGCGAAAAAATAAAAATACTGAGTGAATAAAACTGCCACTTGTCTTTGCGAAACAGGAAAATAAAACCAACAAGAGAAATAATTGTAATCGGCAGGTAAACGAACAATCCTTTTTTATAGCTGAATAGAAAATCAAACAGGTGTGGTTTCAGGAAATTCATTTTTTCATCTCCATAAGAATAGATAAGCCAGTTCCCGGTTTCAAGTTTGTAATAAATGAATTGAATAAACAGGACTGAAAGAAACAGAAGTATTGACAGGCAAACTTTTTTCCATGATGTTTTCAACCCTGCCAGCATGCTCATGAAGTTGCTTTTGCTTCCCGCAATGAATGGTAAGATCAGAACTATGAATCCGTTCACAGGCCTTATCAGCACAATCATTCCAAGTAAAATGCCCAATAACAAAATGTGATTTTTGCCTGATGATGCTGATGTTTTAATTGCACAAAGGACAAAGAGATTGATGAATGCGAAAGAATAAACATGGCTCATCGCCGGCTCACTTGTAGAATAATAGAACAGGTTTGTTGAGAAAACGATGAAGACCAAGACAAGACTGATCAAACCTTCGTTCTTGAAATAATGTCGCAGGATCTTTTGCAAGGCAAGCAATCCAATCATCAGATAAAAGATGGCTGCAATGTTCAAGCCCCATGCATACCAGAAGCCATATCCATCGGCAGGAACTCCTTTGATCGAACTGATCATGTGCGCTGTAAGAAAAAACGGAGCTATGGCTATGGCAGTCCCGCAGAACCATTTATCGATATATTTTCCATCATAACTCGAACGAAAATCATAAGCCCCATGGTTTAGAAAATTACTTTCCTGAATTGGACCAATGAATGAAAAATTATAATCGTTGTAGATAAATGTTGCAGGCAGGTAACCATAATAACCACCTGAGTCGGATAGAAAAAAACCATCCCATCTTTTGCCGCCCCAGTACACATTCCAGCAATAAAAGAAAAGGAAAACAGCGATCAGGTAGGGGAGAAGCTTGTTGAAGATTGACAACTTGGACATTGGCTTGAAGCAATAACGGAAAAAAATAGCAGAATCAAAATAGATATAAAGGTTAGATAGCGTCTGAGTTTGATTTCTTTAGATTCCTCATTGGGTTCGGAATGGCCCAGAGTAGGATGAAGAATCCCGATAGCCATGCCTGAATGACGCCCGTCCGACCAATTCATCCGGGCAGGTATGGGGAGGCGGAAGAATAAATTTGCCCCCTGTCTGCAAATTTATTCTTCCGCCAACAAACAATTTTAGTATGTCATTCCGAACGCAGTGAGGAATCTATCAAACTGAGCCACTACAAAAGGTTGGTTGGTGTCTCAGTTGGTTTTCTAAGCGCGCTTTGCAGTGAATTTGACTTTGCGTCCCGAGGGCAATCGGGATAATTCCTTACTGGCATTTCTAAGTTATTGCCACTAATCCCGATAGTTATCGGGAACCAAGGCTCAAAGAAATCCAAATTGGTATAGAAGCTGATTCCTTATTTTCAAACTGACCCACTAGCAGAAATTGGATCGTCACCAGACGGATTTGCCGGCAATGCCGGATTTATTCAGGCCCAATGAAACAATTCCCTATTTTCGCAGCCCAAACAATAAAAAACCAATATTATGAGTTTAACAATCGGGCAACAAGCCCCAGACTTTAAGTTACCTGATCCTGACAAGAAACTTCATTCACTTGCTGACTATAAAGGAAAAAACGTAGTGTTGTTTTTCTTTCCGGGAGCATGGACAGGCGTATGCACAAAGGAAATGTGTACAGTTCAGGAAAATTTCAATTCTTACGCTTCCATGAATGCTGTGCCTATTGGTATTTCAGTTGATAGTATTTTTGCACTCGGTAAGTTTAAGGAAGATCAGAAACTTGGTGATCTTATTCTCCTTTCAGATGTAAAAAAAGAGACGATTGCAGCATATGATATCGTGGGTAATAATTTTTCTGTAGGTTATGATGGAGTTGCAAGACGCGCCACTTTTGTCATCGACAAAGAAGGCATTCTTCGTTACGCAGAAGTACTTCCTGCTTTTGGAGATTTTCCGAATTTTGAGGCTATTCAAAATGCTGTGAAATCATTGAACTAAAAGCATTTACCATCTATTAAATCCCGTTTTACATATGTGAGACGGGATTTTTTTGTTCAGTTTTCATTGTACGCTTAATCCCGATGCCTGGTTCAGTAATGAACAAGGTCTGGTTGCTGAAAAGGTTTCTTAGGCCCCGGGAATTCCAATGCCAGATAGCAATATCAGTTTTCCAGCTTCCTGACATGAAGTAATAGCGCAGGCTTCATGTTATATGTAATCTGGTTTTGTTTGATCTGAATTGGGATTTTCTTACCGCTTTTATTCCAGCTGTAACTGTGAAGCATGTTAATATCTCCTTTAGCCATGGCCTGGAATTTCTTTTTTATTTCTTCAGCAATAGTAGCCGGTGCAAGGTCGAGGATATTTTTTCCAATCAATTCTTCCTTTTTCATCTCCTGTGTTAAGCAAGCTTGCTCATTTGCTTCAAGAATGTTCCCATCAAGATCTTCGATATATATGGCATCCGGTGAATTATTAAATAAATATTGAAATTTTTCTTCGCTTGATTTGAGTTCTACTTCGCCTTCCCGTAAATCGGTAATGTCCTGGATAAATCCCAATACTTTGTTGGGTTTTCCTTCAAGGTCATTTTCACTTGTTACCAATGCACGTAAATATTTTAATTTACCTGAAGGAGTAATAGAACGGTAATAGAAATCATCTGTTGTTGTTCCCGGGATGTAATTTTTGATCATTGCCCTGACATAATCTTTATCTGCCGGATGAACATATGTATTAAGAAATTCCCTGTTCTCCGGACTACCTAAGCTGATATCCCTTTCGAAGATAGTGAACATGTTGTGATCCCATTTCGGTATATATGGAATGGCAGAAAGGTCAATTTCCCACAACGCTATGTTGGCCAGTGTCATCGCAGTTCTTTTAATTTTGATGGTTTTTTCCAGCGTCTTCATTTCTTGTTTGTGGATTGTGCAATCCTGAATTACGCTGATCAATTTTACCGGCTTTCCTTCAATGTTTTTTTCCAGAGTTGAGACTACTTGCAGGTATTTTGTTTTGCCTGTTGGGGTGATAATTCTGAATTCTGCTCCAACGGGTTCGTCGCTCGTAAATAAATTTTGAAATTTTGCAGTTGTGCGCTGAATGTCTTCAGGGTGTAAATAATGATTGATTGCTTCAGTCAATCCGGGATTTTTATCTCTCGATTCAACTTCGAATATTTTACAAACTTCATCTGACCATTCACTGGTATCAGTAGCTAAGTCCCTTTCTACCCGGCCAAGTCCTGAAAGCTTCATTGAAATCTCCAGCTTTTTATACCCTTCTGTAATGGCTAAAGCATCCAGTTTTTCCTGGGTGATATCCACCACGGTTCCAATGTACCCGTGGTGCTTTCCGTTTTCGTCAATGAATGGAGATGTTTTTGCCCTTAGCCATTTTACTTCTCCTGAGGAGAGCAACACTCTGAAATCAATATTAAGATCATTGTATTTTTTTCTATTTTCAAAGGAATATTCCTTCAGACGCTCCTTGTCGTCGGGATGTATGGATTTCATCCAGCCTTTGCCAAGGCTTTCTCTGAAACTGAGACCGGTGTACTCAGTCCACTTTTTGTTTACAAACACACATTTCCCGTCGCGGTTATAGTAATATACGCCAATCGGAGCGTTGTTTGCCAGGGCCATGAATCGTTCTTCACTTAGCCTGAATTTCTGCCTGAATAAATATGCTTCAGTTACATCTTTGCAGATCAATATTACTGAAGCAGGAACACCATCTTCATTCTTTATCGGGACAAAATTAATGGTTACCTGCTTTTTAATCGTTTTAGAAATATTCATGGTGAATTCACCGGTATTCTTTTTACCTCTGAATGAAGTTGCATGTGCAGTCCGAAACTTTTTAATCTCGGCCTTATCAATGTATTTTATTAAGTCAGTGCCTTTAAAGTTTTCTGAATTCTTAATGCCAAGTAACTCCTGTGCCGCAGGGTTGAAATCTATTACTTCATTTTTGAAACCAATAATAAGCACAGCATTTTGATCATTGTTAAAAATTGAACGGAGCTGTTGATTGGTTTCGCTAAGCATCCGCTTAGATTCATGAAACGATTTTTTCAGGTGTTTCTTGTTGAACCCATTGATGACGATAAAAGGAAGAATGTCATAATTTCCGACCGTCAAAAAATAATCGATGCCTGAAAGCATTAGCCCATTTGTTTCTTCTTTTCCAATCTTTGAAACTTCCAGAATGAAATAAGAAAACGGTGCAGCCTTACGGGCATCATCATAAATTTCTAAGGAGGTATATTTATTTTCGATTGCCTTTGCAATGATCACGTCTGGCTCAAACTTTATAAGTTTTTTAATAAATTCATTTTGTTTGCCTGTGATTTCAATGTCAAATGATAAATCAGAGGTGGCCAGTGCTGACTGAATACGCTTCACCTCTGATGCATTGTCGTTGAGTATGAGTATGCGAATATCTTTGGTTGACTTTTTCATTGCTGAGATGAAATCCTGTTAATTTTCCTCAAACTTATGCTGATTGTTCGTGGAAGTGTAAACCTCATTTTCTAGTTATGAACATAGAATTTCAGGAAGGAGTTTGAGTCTGATTTTTAGAAATTTATAAGAACCTTACAATTTTCCTGTTGAACTTTTAAGTCATAAATCAGCTACTCTAAAATTGTCTTAAACCCGCTGCTGGTAAGAGGTTGGCAGGAATAATGTATATTTTACGCGTTAAACAAGAAGGCATGTATGCGCCAACGGGATTGTTTTTTCTGATTTGTTTTCAGGTTATCGTTACACACAAACGAATTTGTATTGCAAATGAATGATTTCGTTCAGATGTTAGAAAAATATGCCAGTTTTTTTTTTTTTAGGAGAAATTTCCGGCCAATATTTCATTTTAATAACCTGGCTTATCAACGAAAAGGTGTTGGTTTTAATTCGGGCTATAATCCTTGTTGGATAGGCCTTTCAAAAGATATGAGCGATTATTAAATTGGAAGATAATCTGTCTTTTTCAATCAGATGACCGGGGTTTTCCACCCGGATGTTGAATTATCTTACAGTTGCAAAAATATTGTTTTACCGGGAAAACAGCCATAGAAGCATTCAAGTAATATGCCCTGATAAAAGTATTTACCCTTTTTATGAAAAAAATAATTTCACTTTTTATTATTGCTTCATTGTCTTTTGGTTCTGTCCTTAAAGCGAATAATTTAAGCATCACTAATATTTCGGTTCCTTCTAATACTACTATTCAGTTTGATATTTCCTGGGATAACAGCTGGTATGCATCAGTACCTTCGAATAACTGGGATGCGGTGTGGATTTTTGTTAAGACACAGGTCTGCGGCGCGGGATCAAGCCCATGGGCGCATGCCAATTTAAGTACAGTTAGCGCTGATCACTCTGTTACTGGAGGCGTATTGCAGGTTGATGCTGTAACAGATGGCAGGGGTGTATTTGTAAGAAGAAGCACTTTCGGTGCCGGCAGTATATCAGCTTCCACCGTGGTGCTTAAACTTTCAAGTGCCTTCACCATTGCCGGAACTAACTATGAAGTAATTGGTGTTGAGATGGTGAATGTGCCACAGGGAAGTTTTAGCGTGGGAGACGGTTCTACTAATAATACCACCCATTCCACTGCATCTTTCGGAACATCTAACGGACCTACTACTTACTCTGTATCAAGTGAAGCGGCAATTGCGCAGGATGGTTTGAGAAATGACAAAGCCGGTGACGGAGCCATTACTGCTCATTCTGCTATCATAGCAGGTTTCCCAAAAGGATACAATGCATTCTATAGTATGAAATATGAAATAAGTCAGCAGCAATACACTACATTCTTAAATCTTATTGATTACAATGCACAGGTATCACGTACGGCTGTAAATCCTTCTTCAGCTGTCGGCACAGCAGCGCTTGCTGCCAACTCCGGAGACAATAGGAATTCTATTGAGATCAAAACACCGGGTGCAGCATTTTCAACTCCTGCTGTTTATGGAAATGATTTAAATGGTAATAATATATATGATGAGAGTGCAGACGGAGGAAATATTGCTTGTAATTATCTTTCATGGGAAGACCTGAAAGCATACCTCGACTGGGCTGCGCTCAGGCCACTGACAGAGCTTGAATTTGAAAAAACCTGCAGGGGAACCAATTCTGCCTTGTTGGTTGAATATGCTTGGGGAAGTACGACCATCAACGCTGCAATTTCATCATCATTGACTGCTGGCGGACAAGCAACAGAGGTTTCTACAAGTATTGCTGATGGATTATGCGCAGAGAATGGTGGTAGCAGCACTACGCTTGGACCACTAAGAACAGGATTTGCTGCAACATCTATAACTACCAGGACTGGAGCAGGAGCAAGCTTTTATGGAATCATGGATTTAGGCGGTAATGTCTGGGAGCAAGTATTCCAGTGTGGATATTACAATGGTTCGGCACGGGTTTCTGCTCCAGCTTTCACCGGTGTTTTGGGGGATGGGGCGTTGGATGCAAGTGGAAATGCAAATGCAACGAATTGGGGTGGCGTGAGCTCATCAATCGTGCGTGGCGGAAATTGGGAGTATGCTGCTTCTAAAACACAGACATCAGACAGAAGTTATGTAAATAGTACAGCTGAAAATGCCACAAGGATAAGAAGAACTGGTGGAAGAGGCGGAAGGTAAACCAATTCAATAAAATAGAAATCGATGAGATATTGAGATGCATATCCGGTCTACATGCTTTATTTTTTTAATTTATTTATTGGCCTTATGTCAACAAGCATTCGGACAGTACAAAGGTGGTATTGCAGATGCTCATGCCAATGTGAGGCTGAATAATGTTGTTTGTGTTGCGATCAATACAAACCCTTTCATAGGTGGTACTGGAGATGGCGTTGCAAATTCACGTGAGGTCAATATTACATGTACAGTGGTTAATGCCAACCCGTTTATTGGAGGTTCAGGTGATGGCTTTTCCGATATAAGAATAACGAATGTTTCATGTACACCGGTGAATACGAATCCGTTCCTTGGTGGGATTGGTGATGGTCAAAGTAATTTGAGATTAAACAACATAGCCTGTACAACGATAAATACAAATCCATTTGTCGGAGGCAGCGGTGATGGAAATTCATTTGCGTCTGTCATCAACGTGAATTGTACGCTTATCAATGTGAATCCGTTTCTAGGCGGAATTGGAGATGGTCATTCAAATTCACGCATCACCAATGTAACCTGTATTCCGGTAAATGTAAACCCGTTCCTCGGAGGCGGTGCTGATGGACATGCAATGGCGTACGTGCAAAATGTAATATGTATTCCAATTAATGTAAATCCGTTTAAAGGAGGATTTGCCGACGGACATGCAAATCTGAGAATGGTTAATATTTCCTGTTCAGTAGTCAACGTAAATCCGTTTCTGGGAGGAAGGGCTTCAGGCCACAGTTTTAAAGCGCAGACAAATATTAACTGTGGTGCTTCTTCATTACCCATTACCCTGATTTTCTTTATGGCAAAACCGGAAGATGAAAAGATTATTCTTAGCTGGGCAACAGCATCGGAGATGAACAACGATTATTTCACCGTGGAAAGGTCAAAGGAGAATGGACTCTTCGAAAAAATGCTTGATGTGGATGGGGCCGGAAACAGCAGTCAACAGTTGTTTTATGAAACTGCTGACGAGGACCCTGTTGATGGAGTCTCATACTATCGCCTAAGACAAACAGACTACGACGGGCGCTATTCATTTTCACGGACGGTCGAGGTGAATATCGATCGTAAGTCAGCCACAGGTATTTCTCCAAATCCGCTAACAAATGACCAAGAGGTACTGCTTAGCTATGAAAGTTCGCATGATGAGCAGATCAGTATTAGAATACGTGATGCACTTGGCACTACGGTTTGTACTTTGATCAGACAGGCGACAAAGGGTGTGAATAATTTCCACGTGAAACCACCGTTTCTACACAATGGAATTTATTTTGTAGATGTCTGTTCGTCAGCAAAAACTGAGACGCTGAAATTATTAGTAGAAAGATAGTTGCCAAATATGAACAAATAAAAATCAACATTTAAGAGAAAATTGTCGAAAATGAAAAATATGATATTAGAATGTCCATTTTGCAATACACTGGTTCATTTAAAAGTTGAAACATACTTGCATAAGAGGGCAGTTGATTGTAGCGTTTGCGATCAAGCAATTCAATTTTATAATACGGATGGGAGTCCGCTATTTTTGAAATTGAGTATTGCTGACTCATTGATTGAAAGAAAAGCGAATGAATCCGGGTCTTCCTGAAAGAAAAATATTTTGGTCTGAAAAATTGAATCCTGTCACGTACTAAAAAACGCCAGACCTGCTCCAGGCTAATAATGAAAAGTTTGTAGCAATTGAAATAGGATGCCCTTCTTTTTCTCAAATCAGACTGTAATGACCAGAAAAATATTAATCACTGAGAGTGTGTTGAATTGAACTTCCAATGAAGTTGCCTCTAATTCGAAATTCGAATTTGTGCAACTGCAATAGGGTAATGGCAATCCGGAATATTCGCTAAATAATTAAATCAATATTTTTGAATTGCAATTTTCCGGTTTGTAATTCCGGTTGTGGTTTCAATGTTCAATAGGTAAATACCACTGCTGAATTCACTCAGGTTGAGGGCGAAGTTTTTTGTGGCCGCAGTCAGAGTCTGAGAGAAGATTCTATTTTCCATGAGGTCGTATACGGAAATTATTTTTTGGTCAATTGTGTTTTCAAATTGAAGGTTGATCATTCCTGTTGATGGGTTCGGAAAAACTGATGCAACGCCTGAGCTAATATTTTCGTTTACTGAAGTAATGATGGTGTAGCGGGCAATGTTTGCAGCAGGAATGGTTCCGGCAGTATCGAAGAGTCCGGCCACCCAAAGAGAATTGTCGCTGTCGAAAACAGAAAGGGCATAAACGCCACCACAGTTACCTCCTCCGGCCATTCGTACATTGTACCAGTCGTTGCCATCCCAATATGCAAGGTCGCTTCCTGGACCAGTTCCCGCAATGCTGAACTGACCGCCAGCGTATAAGTGGCTGTCATAAAAAGCAAGTCCGTGAACTGCTGGAAGTCCACCGGCATGGTCGGTACCACCAACTCCGCTTCCGAGCGACGACCAGTTGCTGCCATCCCATTTTGCGATGCAGGATGCAGAAATACCTCCGGCAGCTGTAAAATATCCACCTGCATAGAGTTCGTTGGCATTGGCCAGAAGAGTATTGGTAATGTAATTCGTACCACTACCCACAGATGACCAGGAGGTCCCGTTAAACCTGGCAATATTGCTTACAGACACTCCACCCATCGAATAAAAACTACCAACTACATACAATTCATTTTGAAAGACAGTTGCATCGTTCACATAGCCATAAAAATAATTGTTTCCGGGTAGAGATGACCATGTAGTTCCGTTCCACCTTGCCATGGGCATGTTATTAAAAATAGAATCTCCCTGATAGCCGAACGCATACAATTCGTTGTTGTAAACAGCCATTCCGGTTACTGTTCCGCTCAATCCCGCACCCACCGCTGACCAGGAGGTTCCATTGTATTTCGCAATGTTGCTTGCTCCAACTGTTCCGATGAAAGAAAAGTTGCCACACACATAAATATCATTTTGATAAACTGTTACGCACCATATTTTATCCGGTGAATTCACGTAAGCAAAATTAGACCATGAAGCACCGGACCAACTTGTTATTTGAGGAACACCGCTTGCGTAAATATTATTATTGTACTGAACAAGCTGATTAACGCCTGATGCGCATACATTCGAATTGCCAACGTTGCTCCAGGCCTGTGAAAAAGAATTAATGTTGAACAGAAGGCAAACTAAAATTGTGACAAGCGAAATTATTTTCATGGGGATCTGTTTTAAATAACAAACGTAAACAAAGGATATCCTTGTTCTCACTCTACCAATTCTATTTTCCTGTTCATCGGGTTTTGAAATTACACGCTCAAAAATGCCAGTCCTGCTCCAATCATAATAATGATCAGTTTGTAATAGTTGAAACGATGCTCTTTGTCGTTCTCGAACAGGATTGTGGTTGAAATATGCAGGAATATCCCGATGACAACAGCCATGATGCAATCAAAATAACCGGAAAGTTCTTTCATTGTATTGTCACTGATGAGCTGGCTTGTGAAAGCACCCAGTGGAGCCATCATAGCAAAAAGCAGGAGATAAAGAATCGCAGCCTGTTTTGAAACGTGCGATTGAAGGAGCATGCTCATCAATGCAAGCGCAACCGGAATATGGTGCAACGTGATCCCGAATAGCAAAGACTTTTGTGTACCAGTATCGTCAAACAATTGTACCAGCGGCATGCCTTCCAAAAAACTGTGGATACACAATCCTATGATCATAGCCATTGGAAATGCATGGGCATGATGCTTATGTACATGAATATGTCCATGTTCAATACCTTCTGAAAAAACTTCAAGAATAATCTGCAGTAAAAAGCCAATAAGGACAAAAGCCCCGATCCATTTTACCGATGATGAATAAACTTCAGGGATAAGATGTAGAACGCACAATCCGAAAAGGTATGCACCGCTGAATGCCAGCAGCATTTTTAAAAATTGCTGACTTAGTTTTTTGAACAGAAAAATACCTGTCCCGCTCAGAAACACAGTAAAAAATAAAATGGCGTAGTAGTATAATGGCATGAAGGATTTCTTTTATTCCTTATTCTATATTCGTATTTTTGTATTTTCTATTCGTTCCCGACAGCTCCCGACACTTCGGGATGGGATCGGTGAGCTAATATCGTATTTCTTATTCGCCATTCGATGGGTTAATTATGTTTTTTCTGCAATCAAAATTAATCGATCCGAATTTTCTTCATCAAATTTATTCAATAAATAATCTCCGAAAATATTCCTGATTGTTAGGTTGTATTTCCGGAACATTTTTTCAAAATCTTCAAGACTGTATAATTGAAGGTGTTCTTCAAATGCATATTCCTTTTTTTCATTGGAGAACGAAATGTTTTTAATGATCTTCCCTGAATCAATCTTTCTTTTCTGGAAAAATTTTATTCCACGACATTCTTTTACATCTTCAGCGATCAGTTCATTCGCAACTTTTTTTGAATTCATATAATCAATGACCAGTGACCCTCCACTAACCAATGCCTCGGCATTTGCAAGAATCACTTTTTCATTGTCGGCATGATTGTCAAAATACCCGAAGCTGCTGAAAAGATTAAAGACGATATTGAATTCATCTTTGCGGAACGGATTTCGCATATCATGGACCATAAACGTCAACGTTTTCGTCTCATTTTTTTTATTGTGCTCTATGCTTTCTTTTGAAAGGTCAAATCCGCAGACAGTGAATCCTTTTCTGTTGAGGTAAAGAGAATGCCTGCCTTTTCCGCATGCAACATCAAGAATTTTTGCGCCCGGGCCGGGATGAAGATGGTTGATCAGGTTGTCAAGGAATAATTTCGCTTCCTTATCATCACGATCCTTGTAGAGAATGTGATAAAAAGGTGAATCGAACCAGCTTTCAAACCATTCCGTTTTCTTCGTGTCCATGATGGATGCAAATATAACCCCTGATTCGGCAGTTAGAAACAAATTATCAATTTGTAGTCTTCCATCTTTAGGATGATGTGAGTACATTTGCCCGAATTATCAAAAACAAGAATATGGAAGCAGCAATAAATGCTGATTCAGGAGTGAAAAAGAAGCCGGCATCACCGCGAAGGAAAAAACCTTTTCATGCACCTCCGGGTACTGCTCCCGGGACTTTTGTTGTCCCTGATGGCGCCCTGAAGCCTAAGGTGAATATATTTTCATATGATGCTTTGTCATTTGAAGAATTAGAGGTTTCAGGTGTTCTGTCCATCAAATCGCAAATTGACAGTCATCCTGATAAAAACCACTGGATTGATATAAGGGGATTTGGTGATAAGGCATTTTTTGAACAGGTCGCTGATTGTTTTGGCATACACCGGTTGCAGATGGAAGACGTGGTAAATGTTTACCAACGCGCAAAAGTTGAAGAGTATCAGGGTCATTTGTTTTGTGTTTCACGTTGTATTAAAGAAGAGAATGGGATCATTATCAATGATCAGCTGAGTTTGTTTGTCGGAAGTAATTTTGTGATCTCTATTCAGGATAAATATGAAGACCTGCTTGAACCTGTGCGGGAACGGATCAGGCATGGAAAAGGATATGTTAGAAAATATGGAGCAGATTACCTCTCCTATGCACTCATGGATGTCGTACTTGATAATTTCTTTCCAGTGCTCGAAAGAGTCAGCGACCGCCTCGATGAATTGCAGGACGCATTGATCGACAATCCAACGCGTGATCTATTAAACAGAGTGCTGCAAACCAAGCGGGACCTGATCATGCTCAGGAGGTCTATATGGAGCGAGCGGGAAAAGATGAACGACATTCTTCGTTCTTCATTTCCTCTCATTTCGGAAACAACAAAAATATTCTTCCGCGATTCTTACGATCATTGCGTGCATGTGCTCGACCTGGTGGAGAGTTATAAAGAGGTGACAGCTTCGCTAATGGATGTGTACATGAGCAGTGTGAGCAACAGGATGAACCAGGTGATGAAAGTGCTTACAATCATCTCCACCATATTTATCCCACTAACTTTTATTGTTGGATTATACGGGATGAATTTTGCAAACACCGATCCGAAGACAGGGGAAGATCTGCCATTCAATATGCCTGAACTTTATTCACCATATGGATATATTACCGTGAATGCGGTTATGATTTTAATTGTCATAGGGCTGGTGATATTCTTTATTAAAAAGGGGTGGCTGACAAAAGGAAGCTGATATTTACTAAATACTAATTAAAACTAATATACTAAATACTAATTAAAACTAATATACTAAATACTAATTGAAACTAATATACTAAATACTAATGTACTAAGTACTAATCTCGCCTTAGGCGAGACCAATGTGCTAAATACGAATTGACATTAATTTACTAAGTACAAATTGTTGAATGATCCCTTCCAGTTTCGTAATTCGTATATTCGTAGGTTTAATTGGTAATTCGTTGAGGTAAAATTGCATCTATGGAAAAATTAAAGCTGATAGTAAAAACATCATTTGGTCTCGAAGATATTCTCCTTCGTGAACTGACAGATCTGGGAGCGCAAAAAGTTGAAAAAGGAATCCGCGTGGTAACTATTGAAGGTGACCAAAGGCTGATGTACAAGATCAATCTTTGCAGCCGGGTTGCTTTGCGTGTGTTGCAACCGGTAAAAAAATTCCGTGTTGCAAATGAGCAGCAGTTGTATGACGAAATAAAAAAGATCGACTGGAGTAAATACATGTCCGTGGATGGAACACTTGCTGTTGATGCAGTAGTGAATAAATCTGTCATGACGCATTCGCTGTATGTCGCCTTGAAAACCAAAGACGCCATTGTTGATCAGTTTCGCGACAATACAGGAAAACGGCCCAATGTTGATCTGGTGCGGCCATCGTTGCGCATTCATCTTCATATCAATGGAGAAGATGCAGAGGTGTCGCTCGACAGCTCAGGAGATTCACTTCATAAACGCGGATACCGTATGCAAACCGGTGATGCGCCGATCAATGAAGCCCTCGCTGCCGGATTGATATTGTTAAGTGAATGGGACAAGCAAACTCCCTTCCTCGATTTTATGTGTGGTAGCGGAACCATCCTGATCGAAGCAGCCATGATGGCATTGAATATTGCACCGGGATCTTTAAGAAAGGAATTTGGTTTTCAACGATGGAATGATTTTAATGAAAAACTATGGAGCGAAGTAAAGCAGGAAGCAACAGCGGCACAAAAAAGTGATATTGATTTTCCGATTACGGGTGTCGATCTAAATACGATGATGATCACTTATGCAAAAGAGAATGCCGGGGCAGCAAAAGTGTTGAAGTACATTACATTCAAACAGATGTCATTTGAAGATTATGTTCCTGATTCAGCCCCGGGAATCATACTGATCAATCCGCCCTATGGAGGAAGAATTACAACTGCTGATATTCTGGCGCTTTATAAGTTAATGGGCGATCAGTTCAAGAAAAAATACCCGGGTTGGAAAGGTTTTGTTTTTACGGCAAACATGGAAGCGGGAAAAAATATCGGACTGAAGCCATCACGCAAGATCCCGTTGTTCAATGGGAAACTTGAATGCAGGTTGTTGAAATTTGAGATGTACGCAGGCACAAAGCGGCAAAGTGATGTGCAGGTGTGAGGATGTGCAGGTGTGTAAATGTGAGAATGTGGAGATGGGCAAATGTTAAGATGTGAGGATGTGTAAATGTGGAGATGTGAGAATGTGCAGAAGTGATAATTTGATTTTGTAAATTAAATTCTAATATATTGGTTTTGTATGAAAGGGGGTTGGGTTAATTTTGTATATGGAGAAAAAAACTCAAAACATAATTTTAGAACTTACTTTCAATTTTGCCTTGAAGATTATTGTGTATTCCGAACTGCTCGCAAGCGAAAGAAAATTTATTATGGCCAATCAGCTATACAG
>CAYHHK010000054.1:0-7663 GCA_964356415.1 uncultured Flavobacteriales bacterium | reverse complement strand
TGTGAAGATCTCTTGAGCGAAATTGTCGTCATCAAAAGAATTATTGGAAAAATAATATCCTCATCGAGAAAATAATTGCGTAAAATTGTGCCATATATATGAGGTGATTTAATTTACTCATCTGTACTCCCGAAAGCCTCGCCTGAATGACGCCCGTCTGACCGATTCATCCGCGCGGGCAGTTGGGCAGGTATCGAGATTCACATTTGCAAACTTGCAAATTCAGTATCTAAATCGTGTAAATCATTCCTACAATTCAATGAATTCTATCCTGAGCCGTATAGCAGTAGTGACCACCGGCGGCGATTGTCCCGGCCTCAATGCAGCCATCCGTGCAGTGGTTCGTACATCCATGCATCATGGACTTAAGGTAACCGGAGTCGTTCATGGATATGATGGATTAATTTCCGGCGATTTTATTGACCTGAAAAATGAAAGCGTCAGCAATATTATCCAGCGTGGCGGAACAATATTGAAAACTTCCCGCAGCGACCGGTTCAAAACAGATGAAGGAATGAGGTTGGCAGCTGAACAGGTTGGAAAAAACAATCTTGATGCACTCGTTGTGATTGGTGGCGATGGATCATTCAGGGGCGCCGAGAAATTCTCTTCGGTTCATGGAATAAATGTAATGTGTATTCCAAAAACGATAGACAATGATATATATGGTACTGATCAGTCTATAGGTTTTGATACAGCTGTGAACACCGTTGTGCAGGCAGTTGATAAGATACGGGATACAGCTGCTTCTCATGACCGCTTATTTTTTGTAGAGGTCATGGGCCGTGATTCAGGAATGATAGCACTCACCAGCGGCATAGCAGTAGGAGCAGAGGCCATCCTTATTCCGGAAACTGAAACGCGCGTTGAACAGCTTGTGAAAATACTTGAACGCGGATGGCAGCGAAAGAAAACTTCTATGATAGTGATCGTGGCTGAAGGTGATGATGCAGGCGGAGCATACGCAATTGCTGAAGAAGTAAAAAAACGTTTTACCGGATTTGATACCAGGGTTAGTATACTTGGACACATGCAACGCGGAGGCAGC
This sequence comes from uncultured Flavobacteriales bacterium, assembly GCA_964356415.1. GTDB lineage: Bacteria > Bacteroidota > Bacteroidia > AKYH767-A > 2013-40CM-41-45 > JAPLDB01. The sequence goes on along the minus strand of CAYHHK010000054.1, from coordinate 6,615 downwards.
CCGACAAGTGCAGACCGAGTACTTGCCAGCAGACTTGGTTTTGCAGTGATTGAAGGTTTGGTGGAAGGCAGAAAAAATGAAATGGTCGGAGTCGTAAACAACCAGATCCATTTTACCCCACTGAAAGAAGTTGTCAACAACAGGAAATTTATTGACAGGACCCTTGTAACGATCGCACACATGCTATCTCAATAATTTTTGTCATTTACAGTGTGTTTATAGGGCCATTAGCCGAGTTTGTACTGACCCGTAGCGGCTTTAGGCGGACTGGCAGCACTTTTTACGTTATTCACCAAAAAACGGGTTATTTGATTAAAAAGTCATTTGCAATTCAATTTCAAAAACTTATATTTGGCAAACCTTTTTTCTTTTCAAGAAATGAAAAATCTAATCCATGCCTTTGTTTTGTATTGCTGTTCCCCTTTGTTAGTTTCCTCCCTGGCTTTCGGAAGCGATTCATCTTCCGATCTTTCAGTGAAAAAAGTACCGGCAAACCTGCTTGAAAAGTATGATTCAGAGTTTGCAAAGAAGCATCCTGAACATGGGATCATTCCTTTCAATGCTCCCTGCACAGATTGTATTGAGCTTTTGGAGAAGCGCGCGCCGGACTATAGGGAGTTTGTAGGTCAAGCTGATGGCAAAGGCGGTAGACAGATTTTTATTCAGAAATCATTAGGCAATATTCATTACAAGGATGACCAGGGATTTCTTGTTACTAAGGATCCCCGGCTTGTCAAAGAAAGTGAACATGTATATGCTGCAAGGAAGCAGCCATTTCCTGTGGTTGTTGATTGCGAAAACCAATGGACTTCAATTTCAACTTATGGAAAAGAATTGAAATTCAATAAAGACGTTTCGCTAATACTGATCAGCAAAAATGGCGAAACAAAAAGTTTGGGTAAAGGGAACTGGAGTAATATTCTGAAGACCGATAATTATACAGAAACTATTTTGCTTGTGCAGGAATTTTATCAGGGCATTGACTTGCAACTGATAGCTTCTTTCGGAAGGTTGAAAACAAGTTTTATTGTTAAACAGTTGCCCCTGATTGATAAGCAATATGAAGATGGATGGCTGTCATTGTCACAGCAGATAGATATTCCTGCAGGAATAAAGGCTGACCTCTCTGAATCAGTGATCATTGAAGGGCAGAAAAGACTTGGTAAACTAAATCTTGTAGATCAGCAAAGCCGGAATTACTTTTATTTCACCCGCAGTTATGCATATGACTCTAGGGGAAACACAGAAAATTTTCTTGAGATGCCATTCGCACTGGAAGGGAATCAGATAGACTATTATGTTCCGGTCAACTGGCTAAAAAGTAATTCTACTTCGTACCCTGTAACGATTGATCCGTATGTGTATTCCGGTGATACGCTTCTGCAGGCATTGCTGCTTGGATCAGGATTTACAGCCGCGTGTGGAACGGCAGGTTGTAGTTATTTTCTTAATAATGTCCCTACTCCTCCAAATTGCGAGATCACACAAATATCAACTTACTTCTCTTACCTCGCCAACCTGCCCTGCGTACGACCGGATGGTGGGTTTGATATTACAATGACCAATCCTAATGGAGTATCATGTGCGACACCTACTATGAACTGTATCAATCCTGTTCAGGGAGCATGTTTCTTCTGGCCTGCATTGTTACCAACACTCTTACCTTGTTTCCTTCCACCACAGTGTGCATCATATGACCTCGACTTTGAAATGAAATTCTGGCGATGCAACTGGGTGCCAATAGTGCCTTGTGATGCCTCCTGCATTGTTGCTAACACTGACTGGATTATAAATATAGAAGGCCGGCTCGTAGAACTGACCAATGTATCTATTCCTCAAACAATATGTGAAGGACAATGTACCAACCTTGCAGCTGCCGCTGACTGGGGCGTTCCCTTGGTTCAGGGAACCAATGATTATACTTTTACATGGGTGCCCGGAGGCGTAGGAGATGTGATAAACGTCTGCCCGACAACTTCCACTCATTATTTTGTAACTGTTACAGACCTTTGCGGTGAGACTGATACCGGCAGTACAGATATCACAGTTGTGCCGTTCCAGAATCCCGGATTTACAATTTCTCCAAATGACACTGTGTGTACAAATACACCAATGATTTTTACCGCCGGCGGAGCATCACCCGCAACAAGCTATGACTGGATCATCAGTTGTCCTGCAGCCGCGGGATTTAACGATATTCAAATCCTGAACTGGAATGCTCCTGCAACCACGGGAAGTTGTACTGCCACGCTAAACTACCAGGTTGTAAGCGGGACACTCACCTGCAATTTCACACAAACACAATCATTTCTTGTTGAACCAGGAAGCCCGCCAACAGTGAACATTACTTACGTCCCAAATGGCTTGTGTCCGGGTCAGGCAGTAACCTTTACGGCGAACATTACAAATGGAGGTTCTGCTCCAACTTTCCAATGGTATATCAATGGCGCCGCCACGGGAGTTAATAGCCCAACACTAAACACCACTGCTCCTGCAGCAAATTTTACCGTCAGTGTTCTTGTTACTTCGAATTCTACTTGTGCGGTTCCTGATACTGTTTCAGCAGGGATTCTCGTACCTGTATCAAATTCTGTAGTTCCAACAATCACAATCACTGCAGCACCCAATACCATTTGCCCGGGACAGGCTGTAACTTTTGCTTCTACTTATACAGGTGGTGGGCCGGGACCAATTTTCCAATGGCAACTCAATGGAGTTCCCATTCCGGGTGCTACCAATGATACATTAATTGCCAATCCTTTACCCGGCGATATTTTTGAAATCATTATGACTTCCAATTCAGCTTGCGTGAATCCGTCGACTGCAACTGATACTGAAACAGTAACGATTACCGCCAACATCGTCCCTTCAGTTGCTGTAACCGCTGATCAGCCGAATGTGATTTGCGCCGGAACGCAGGTAACATTCACTGCTGCACCTGTAAATGAAGGACCAGCTCCTACGTTTCAGTGGCAACTCGGCGGTGTGAACATAGCCGGAGCAACGAACATTACCTATACAACAATACCAACAGGCGCAGGCGGAATTTATGGTATCATCGTTACATCCTCCCTTGCCTGTGCCAATCCTAATAATGCAGATGATACGCTTGAGATCACTGTAATTCCTACTGTTGTTCCTGCAGTCGGCATAACAGCAACGGTTGATACTGTTTGTACAGGCGATCCGGTTCTTTTTACAGCTATACCGGTAGGTGGCGGATCCAATCCAAGTTTCCAGTGGACCGTCGATGGCAATCTTGCTGGTGGCAATTATGATACATTGAATGTAACATCACCTTCAACATCATATACGGTTTCTGTACAGATTATATCCAATGCACCATGTGCTTCGCCTGCAACTGCAACAGATAGTTACAGTATCAATGTCCGTCCTACGCCTATCCCTGCTGTATCCATCACGCTTTCAGATGATACTGTTTGTGCAGGAATGCCTGTGTCATTTACTGCGACTCCGACCAATGGAGGATCACCCCCGGTTTATCAATGGTATCTGAATACTGTAGCGATACCTGGTGCCAATACTGCAGTATACAATACAACACCTGTGAACTCCACGGATGTGTATAGTGTGACGCTGACATCGAATGAATTGTGTGTTTCACCGGCCACTGCAAGTTCCAATGCAAGTGTTGTTGTAATTTCCAATGCATCTCCGGTTGTAGATATTTCTACGCCTAATCAGATTCTATGCGACAATACACCAATGACGTTTACAGCAGCAGCACAAAACGGAGGAAATAATCCCGGATTTCAATGGCTGCTGAATGGCACGCCAATCGCCGGTGCCACTACTTCGACATATACTCCGCCTTTACCGGTCTTGACTGGAAGCATTTTTGAATGTGTGCTCACAACATCATTCTCATGTGCCGTACCTGCAACCGACAATGATACGCTTGAGATGACGATACTTCCGATCATCCCTACTACAGTATCACTCACTTCAACAGATGATACAATTTGTGACGGAAGTCCGGTAACATTTACTGCAAGTCCTGCCGGCGGAGGCCCTGATCCAATTTATGCATGGACCATCAATGGAAGTGCCGTCGGAGGGAATGACACAAGTTTCTTAACTTCTTCTTCCATGACAGACGGTGCAATCGTTGGAGTAACGATGACATCCACGCTTCCGTGTTCATCACCTGCTTCAACTACCTATACGATCTTTGTTACGCCAAATCCAATCCCAGGTATAACCCAATCGTCATTCCCACCAAGTGTTTGCGCGGGCGATGTATTGAACTTTACTGCTGTGGGAGTAAACGGTGGTCCTAATCCGTCTTACCAGTGGTATGTAAATGGCAATGCTGTACCGGGTGCAACAGCTGATACTTATTCAGACGTATTAAATGATGGAGATGTAGTAACAGTGGAATTGACCAGCAATGCCCCATGTGTAAATCCTCCAACTGCAACGTCAAATCAAATTGTTGCTGTGGTTATTCCTTATCTGACGCCTGATATCACAATTGCATCTACTGCATCCACCGATACCATTTGCCTCGGTCAGAATGTGACCTTTGATGCCATTGCAAACAACGGCGGACCAACGCCATCTTATACCTGGTATGTGAATGGAATTGACCAAGGTGTAAACGGAGTTTCCTTTTCATCTTCGACGCTGGTGCAGGGAGATGTGATCACGGCGATGCTTACCTCTTCAGAGACATGCCTCACTCAGCCGACTGCAATTTCTAATATGATCCTCATCAATGTATTTCCACCGCTCAACCTTATTGCCTCAGGAAGTGCAACAATTTGTCCATATGAACCGGTAACCCTGAATGCACTTCCGGGAGGAGGTGATGGAGGACCATATTATTATGACTGGACTCAGAATGCAGGAAACACGGCAACTGTAATAGTTACACCGGGAGTAACCACACAGTATAATGTTACAGTTACGGATAATTGTAATTCAACACCCGTAAGTGATTCAGTGATTGTTATTGTCAATCCATCACCCGATGCAAATCTCACATACCGTCCTCTTGAACCATCTACACTGGCTCCTGATGTGATATTCCAGGATTTGTCTTTCAATCCGATTACCTGGCAGTGGAGTTTTGGCGATGGAGATTCGAGCAATATTCAGAATCCGCCGCACACCTATGCACAGCCGGGTGAATATGACGTAACCCTTGTAGTCACAAACATCTATGGTTGTATTGATTCAATAACCTATAAGGTAATTGTGAAAGAAGATATTTCAGTTTTCATTGCGAATTGTTTTACACCGAATGGCGATGGCAGGAATGAGTTTTTCATACCTATGGGCACATCTCTTGAAGATTTTGATTTCTGGATATTTGACCGCTGGGGAGAGGAAATATTTCATGGCGATGAAATAAATCCATGGCGGGGTGTGAGCGAGAAAAACGGAAAGCCGGCACCTGAAGATGTTTATGTGTACAAAGTCGATCTGAAGTATTCCAAGTTTGGAAAACGGTATGTGACAGGAAGGGTGTCACTGATCTATTGATGCTTTCATTTAACTAAATAAAAAGCCCGTCCCGAAGTTTCTCATAATCGTTAACCTAATTCTCTGATTTGGCTGCTTGTCTACGGAGGGATAAAAAACAAAACGGATAGTGATTTCATGTCCCGTAGGGACGGCATATTCATAACCTCGAATTGAATTTATTTGCCTTCCAAGTATTCGTATGCTGGATTTAATTTAAGGTAGACGCCTGTGGAAGCTTAAGGGCGTCTCATGAGAGAAAGAAATCTATTATGATCCCTCACCCGCCCGGAAGAAACAAGGGCGGGTTCGGGATGACAACTACTAAAGATAAAATTGGGAGATGACTCCAGTCGAATGCAGGCAGCATGCTGCAATCTCCCAATTGCCACCTTTACGGTTTTTCATTCCAGTTGAATCTTCGCATAATCGTTAACCTAGAATAAAATTAACCACAGATCCACAGATGACTTTCCGGCAAAATAAAAGAAATGAATGTAAAATCATTTCTTTTCGGGAATGAATACGGAATTTTGAACAAGGAACACAGAATGATGAAGTATTCCGTGAGCATCTGAATCCAATTTTCGTTATTAGCTATTATATGCTTAAGATGGATTCATGCTTTTGCATACGTCAGAATTAAGGAATAGCGTTTGCAAACAAACAAAATCATCATTTTTCTTCCAGCACCTTTTTAATGTCAGGCACAAAATAGTTTTTTGATTTCATGATCTTTCCGTCTTCGCGGTAAATCGGTTTGCCTTCTTCATCCAGCTTGCTCATGTTGCTCCGGTGGATCTCGGTAAAAACCTCTTCGATCTTATATTGCAATCCGTGAGCGATGATGCTTCCAAAGAGAATATACATTTTATCCCCGAGTGCATCAGCAATCAGCGTCAGGTCACCTTTCTCGCATGCCTCCAGGTATTCATCATTTTCCTCCTGCATGAGGCGGTGACGCAATTCATACATGCGTTTGCTGATGTTGGCATTGGGCTCTTCATTGTATTCCAGACCGAATACGTCATGAAATTCTTTTACTTTGTTGATGTTGTCGGTTAGATCCATATTACTAAATACTAATTTCTGCGAATGTACTAAATACGAATTGTTGAGAATCTACTA
>CAYHHK010000053.1:0-24384 GCA_964356415.1 uncultured Flavobacteriales bacterium | reverse complement strand
AAAAAATAAAACACCACCATTCCGCTTCCAATTACGCCCAGTGCGCCCAGGATGTATGGCAATCCTGAAGAGAAAAAAATAAACATCCATACCAGGATGGCAATGATGGCAGGCAGGGGAAACAAAATCATTTTATAAGGCATCACTTCTTTTTTCCTTCGCAATAAAATAACGCCTACTGCCTGACTCACAAACTGAATGAGGATGCGCATCACAATGATTGCCGTGATCACTTCCTTCAGCTTAAAAAGCAAACTGAATACAAATGCTGTTGCTGCAAGTATGAGCAATGAAACATGGGGAAAGTTTTTGGTGGGATGAAGCCGGGCGAAGATTTTAAAATAATTTCCATCCACAGCTGCCGCATACGGAACACGTGAATAGCCAAGCATCACTGCAAATAAAGATGCAAGTGCAATCCATAGGATCAGTATAGTTGCAACGATGGCTGACGTATGCCCGTAAATCCTTTCGAAAAAAGTGCTGACAATAAATTGCGAATCTTTTGCTTCCTGCCAGGGAATCACACCGAGTACTACAATCTGCATCAGTAAATAAAGTATCGATATGCCGGCAATCGAAATCATGATGCTACGGGGAATGTTTTTTTCAGGATCTTTTATCTCAGCACCGATATGACATACATTGTAATACCCGAGGTAACTATACATGGTTTTAATGGTGGCTTGTCCGAGACCTGCAAAAAATAAAGTAGAGAACCATGCAGGCGAAGAAGAAAAATCAAAAGCCTGTGCAGCATCGAAATGTGTAAGTCCGGCATAGATCAGCCATACAAGTGTGAGCAGCACGCCAATCCATAATGCCACGGAAATTTTTCCGACATCGGCAATCTTGCGGTAGAGGAGAGCTGCTAAAAGAATTACAAGGGAACCGGAAATTATTTTCTGCTGCCATGATTCCAATGGAACCAGGTAGGTGAGATACTGCGCAAAGCCGATGGCACCCGACGCAATAACCAGAGGGGCCTGGATGGTCGTCTGCCAGATATAGAGAAAGGAAAGTAGTTTACCTCGTTTTTTCTCCCCGAAGAGTTTTTTCAGAAACTGGTAGCTACCTCCTGCTTCCGACCACTTCGCACCCAATTCACTCCATACCATACCATCGCAAAATGAAAGCAGCGCACCAAGCAGCCACGCTAGTATGCATGCAGGACCATTCATTGCGCCGATTACAAAAGGTATCGTCACAAATGGACCAATGCCCACCATGTCAATCATGTTGATGGCGGTACTTTGGGTGAGCCCGAGTGTGCGGGTTAGCTTGGCCATGTGTTTTATTTCAACCTCAAAATTTTCTTATTGTCAATGCCCGGGGGGCCATTCTAGTTTTTAATTGAAAGAATTCCTCGCAGCTTCTCGGCGGGGTTATTGATTAATTTATCGCACCCTTCCCTGTTTGAATTTCTCAATTATAAAAGTAAATTTGCGCAAAATATATTGATATGAAAACAATCTTTTCAGTTTTAATTGTATTTATCATCTCCTCATGCGCTTCACCCAAAAAGGAAACGATGGTAGTGAACTACAGTTATTTTGGTGATACGATTACTGATGAAAATGCGCAGGACATAGGCCAATTGGCAACGTATTTAGGTGACAAAGAATCGGTTCAATTAAAAGTAAGTGGCAAGATTGAAGAAGTTTGCCAGAAGAAAGGCTGCTGGATGACGCTCTCCATGGCCGGGGAAGGTCCTGTAAGGGTTACATTTAAGGATTATGGCTTCTTTGTTCCGAAAGATGCTTCCGGAAAAAACGTGATCATTGAAGGCGTGGCATACCGCGATACTACCACGGTTGAACAGCTGAAGCATTTTGCACAGGATGCAGGCAAATCAGAAGAGGAAATTGAAAAAATAACTCAACCTGAATATGCGCTTTCCTTTGAAGCATCAGGGGTCATTATCAAAAATGACTAAGATAAAACTCATCTTTTTTTTCATCCTGCTAATTGGAATTTCTTCTCAATGCAGCAATCAGACGAATAATGCTGAGTGTACTTCACCTGAAGCAGATGTAAATCCCAATAAAAGCAGCGATCTCGCAAAGCTGATGCGAGAGATGGCTGAATATACCGAGAAAATAAAGCCGGCAGTTGAAAATGGATCCTTTGCGGGCAGTTTACCACAGCAATTTCGCGCAATTAAAACTGCCACACCAACCGACGACCAGATAAAAGGCGCATCGTTCGATGAATTTGCTGATGCATTTCTGAATAATCTGGAAACACTGCACAGCGATAATAATAATCTAAAGGAAAACTACAATGTTTTGGTAGGAACCTGTATTTCCTGCCACGAATCAAGTTGCCCTGGTCCCATCAGGAGAATAGAGAAAATGAAGATTTAATATTTCCGGGCAAATCTTTTAACGCTTTTCCTTTATATCCATCTGCAATTCCGGAATCCCTGAACTTGCAATCAAATGCGATTTTCTTCACCTATACGTTTATGCATTGGATTATTTGTACATTTTAATACCTCTTTTCCGGATAAGGAACCCTCTTCAGCTCTTCAAATAGCAACCGCGTTTTTTCAATCCCCTTGTCCCCGTTGATTTTAAAATACCAGAAGTTTTCTAAATCGCCACGATTCATGGCAAGCTGCATGGTGCCCTGTGACTTGTGTTCGGCAATCTCCCAGTTTACAATCACTTTATAGTCCAGGGATTTCTTAAATCCGAATTTGGCAGTTCTGTCCATGGTAAAAACCGGTGCGTCTTTATGTATGGCCGTTTCTTTATAATCCTTCAATTGCTCGAAAATGGGTTGAACGGTGTCTTCCTTGCTTGAAAGGGAAACACCCAGTACAATTGGTTTTTGTTCATCAGGAAGTTGTTCAGCGGATTGAAGTGCAAGCATTGTTGCTGCCTTGTGATGTCCATGGGTTTCTGGAACAGGCAACAGGCAAAACACAAAATCATATTTCACATTCATCATGATCCTTCGCAGTTGTACCATTACAAGCCCTACATCCCAGGCAGTATCAAGCGGGTCGCGTTCATCGGTGGTGTATTTGCGGTCCCACTGATCCATGAAAAAATAATTCCTTATTCCGATGATCTTCCCTGCATTCATCAGCTCCTGCTTCCGGATACGCGGCAGGTTTTCTCTTCCCACTTTTTCATCTGTTAACTCCAGATTATAATAAGATTCGGCCAGGGTAGAATACTTATAGCCGCCCTCACCATTGGTGATTAATGCCAGATCAATATTTCCAAGCTGTTCATGCGTGATCTTGTAAACTGTGGCAGCAAATCCCGTTTCATCATCAGGATGTGCAATGACTATTAAAACATTCGGAGCGCTTTGGGCATAAGAAGTTACACCCAACAAGACCGGAATTATAAGAATTAAAACATTTTTCATAATTGACATAGGCAGAATAGTTGCCGCAAGTTAGCACCCGCAAATGAAAAACTGGCCAAAAAATATTTTGCCTGTAAATAAATTCTTCCATATTTGTGAACCCTATTGTTATATCCTCTTGGAAAATCAAAAACACCATAGTTGGGAATCAAGTTCTTCCGTTCACGACCTGGTTTCACTTGCGAAGTATATTGCAAAGAACAGATTGATATTTATTTCGGCCTGCATCATTGTTCTGGCAAGCAGCTTTTACGCATATCATACACGTACATATTACACCAGCCGCATCACTTTTCTCGTTAACTCAACCAATATTGCTGAAGTATTGTGGGACCGAAATAATGACGGGCCGATGGACGAATTCAATGACGACAGGGGATTCAACCGCATCAATCAGATCATCTACTCATCACAAATGATGGACTACCTGATAAATAAGTTTGATTTATTTACACACTATAAGATTCCCCGGGAATCGTACGATAGCTACCTTCGTGTGACAAACAGATTGAAAAAACACATGAGTGTAAGTATTGAAAAGACCAAAATTATTACGGTTCAGGTTTCAGACAAGTTGGATTACAATGTTGCATCGAATATGGCAAATGCAATTGGAAAAAAGATCAATGATATCAACCGGCAGATCACACTGGAGAATCTTTCCAGAAAAACGGAAATATTTGAGTCTCTTGCCAAGGACCTCAAGTCAAGCTCCAACCATGAGTTTTCACAAATGGACAGTTTGCTCAGAAGCATGCAACGATTTATTCAAACATCTGTTCATGATGAAGGTTACCGGCAGCTTCTTAGTATGAGCATGGAAAATATTAAGTCAAAAAGTGAGGATTATTTCAAAGACCTTTTCGAATCGTATAAATACCGACTATATTCGATGTATTCATTACAGGAAAAAAACCTGCCCACCATATCCGTTTTGGAAAAAGGCCTGCCTGACAAAAATTCGAAATATGCCAATGACATTATAATTTATCCCTTGCTCTTTATTTTTTCTTTGCTGGTACCCCTGTTTATTGCCTACCTGATCATGAAGGCAGCACCATTGATGGGCTACGTTTTTCAGGCATCATCCTCCTATAAAAATCCGGATTAAACGGGAACTTTTCTGAACTATTCAATTCGTTTTCCGTATCATATAGAAGTTTTACCGGATCGATTCGTTTAGATTAAACTTGAAACCAGTTTTTAATTTCCGTTCGTTACTGAAAATTTTCGGTATTGCACTGCTATCCGTTTTTGCAACAGCAATGCTGATCAGTATTTTTTATGGTGAAGAGATCAAAAAACTCCTGCTTGACAACATCAACAAAAGCCTGAATACAGAAATCAAGGTTGGTAAAATAGAATTTTCAGTAATCAGCCATTTTCCATTCGCATCGGTGGAATTAAATGATGTTGTTGCAAAGGACGCAATGCCTGCCCTAAGAGGCTACAGCGCTAATGAGAAGAACAATCTTAGGGACACATTGCTCAAGGCAGAAAAGCTTTCCCTGCTTTTTAATCTCATGGGCGTTTTCAGCAAGGATGTTTCTGTCAGGAAAATCATTCTTAAGAACGGGACTGTCAATATCTGTGTGTTTGAAAACGGGACCGACAATTTTCACTTCTGGAAGTCTTCAGGGGACACAAACAATACTGTGATAGACCTTGAAAATGTGACACTTGATAAAGTAAGGGTTACTTATACCGATATCGGCAATCAGCAGAAGTATATTTTTAATTCAGCAAAAGGAACATTACGTGGAAAATTTTCAAGCGACCGGTTTGAGCTGAAAGCAGATTTGGATTTAATGGCCGGGCATTTCTATGCAGGTAAAACGGATTATGCCCATAATAAAAAGATCAGCATCAGCACGATTCTGAAAGTGAATAATACTACGGATATTTATGAATTCAGAGACTCGCAACTGCGAATTGCAGATTTGTTGTTTGACTTTTCAGGAAATATCAATGGTGCCGGACCAACCACATCGCTTGACCTGCGCATCAATTCCCATGAAGCAGAACTTGGCAATATTCTAAGTCTGCTTCCTGAAGCTTACGCGAAATATTTTTCAGGATTCACATCCAAAGGGAAATTCATTTTTCAGTCAGTCATTTCAGGGAATGCAGGCAATGAACATACCCCCGACATCCGTTTTTCTTTCTCTCTTGCTAATGGATCGCTTCGGCCTACTGAGCGTTCTGTAATCCTTGACCAACTCGGGCTAAACGGCACTTTTGAGAAAATCGCTTCCAAACCGGGAGCCCTTGTCATCAATGCATTCAATGGAAACCTTAATGGCAAGCCTGTTGGTGGAAATTTTTCGATCAGGGATTTTGACAATCCATTTCTTACATTTCACGCAAAAGCAGACCTGGACCTGAACTCGCTACGCGAATTTATCAAGCACGACACACTTGAAATATTGACCGGCACAGCGAAACTTGATGTAAATTTTGCGGGTATGATCAAAAACCTCCGGCAATATGCTACCTCCGGAAATTACCGGAGTGATGCTTCGGGGACAATCGCACTTGAAAATGTTTCTTTGAAGCTAAAGCAAAATCCTCTTGAGTATAATAACATCAACGGCAATTTTCTTCTGCACGATAACAATGTTGACATCAGGAAGCTGGACGGAAAAATTTCATCCACTGATTTTCACATTACGGGATCATTGAAAAACTTTATCACATTTCTCTTAATTCCGGATCAGGATGCCAACATGCGTATTTCGGTTTCATCATCGCTCATTGACCTGAATGAAATTCTGGAGAATAAATCACCGGTTTCAGCGGACGGCACCTCCTATAAAATAATGATCAATCCGCGTCTGGTTTGCGACCTGAAAATAAATGCAGATAAACTAATCTTCAGAAAATTTGAGGCGACCGGTATTGGCGGATCCATTCACGTTGAAGATCAGGTGATCACTAGTCCTGACCTGAATTTCAAAGCAATGGAAGGATCCGTGAGGATGAGCGCAACAATTGCAACAGGCAGGCGAGACAGCGTACTGATGGGATGCCATGCCAGGGTGTCGAAACTGAATATTACGGAGCTATTTTATCAGTTGGAAAATTTCGGAGAGCAGACGGTCACTGATAAAAACCTGAAGGGAAAGGTGAACGCTGATGTGGTTTTCAATTCATCCTGGACAAAGGATCTTACGTTAAATCCCGCAAAGGTAAATGCAGAGGCAGATATTACAATTGACAACGGCGAACTCATTGACTTTAAGCCAATCCTGGCTTTGTCAAAATACCTGAAGCTTGCAGATTTGAAACACATTCAATTCTCTACCCTGAAAAACCTGATCCATATTCATGACCGGAAGATCTACTTTCCGTCCATGGACATTAAGTCAAGCGCGCTCAACCTGAATGCCTGCGGCACGCATGACTTCGATAACATGGTGGATTATAAACTGAACATGCTTCTGGGAGATGTTTTTGGCAAAAAAGTAAAGAGCCTGAACACAGAATTCGGGATGATAGAAGATGACGGACTGGGACATTCCAGACTCTTTCTATCGATGAAAGGGCCGGTGGATGATCCAAAATTTTCATACGACAAGAAAGCTGTTTCACAGAAAATTGCCCAAGGTCTGAAATCCGATCAGCAGAATGTCAGGCAGATGTTAAAGCAGGAGTTTGGCATTTTTAAGAAGGATACCGTGCTGAAACAGGAGAAGAAGAGGAAAGAAGAAATGCAAATAGACTGGGATGAAACACCAGAAAAGCAGTAGTGAAAGACGGTAATTACCGATAAAAGAAGACAAATTTTGGACAAAAGGTGAAAATGAGGTAATGTTACAGTTTCAAGCTAAGTTTTTCTCTCAGCGCACTCTGCGGGCTGTTTCTCAGAACTCTCTGCGCTTAAAGACTGTTATATTTAGAAACCGCAGAAGTCGCAGAGTAAATCACGCAGAGGCACGCAGAGAAAATTCAAACTGTAACAACACCGAAAAAGAATGTTAGTGACGATGTTTGAATATTTTTACGAAACTTTGTGACTTAGGTGCCATCATGTCGACTTCTAAGTTATTGCTACTAATCCCTACCTTGCCTACCGGCAGCTATCGGGAACAAAGTCCCGAAGAACCCAAATGAAAAAAAATATTTATTCCTTATATTCTAATTGAGTCACAGCTGATTGTAAAGAGAAACCTGTGGTTATAAAATCTTCGCATTACTTTTGATCCCGTGAACATTTACGCACAGAAACAACGCTGGAAACTTTTATTGCTCACAGCAGCACTGCTTATCGGTGCAGCCTCCCTTTGGTATACCAATAAACTGGTGAAAAGCCTTGCTGATGAAGAGCGCAAGAAAATCAACCTGTGGGCTGAGGCGACGAAGAAGCTGGCAGATGTTAGTGAGCTAAACACCGATCTTGGTTTTCCATATGCCGTGATCAGCGACAATACTACGATTCCCGTAATTCTGACAGATTCATCCTTTGGATTGATCACCTACAGAAACCTCGATTCATTGAAGATGCTTGATAAGTCGTATTCAGCTAAACAAATTGCTGAAATGCGTGACAGCCATGAACCCATTGAAATAATACTGCCCGGACAAAACAAGAATTACATTCTTTACAAGGATTCTACCCTTCTCGTCAAACTGCGCTACTATCCATACTTCCAGCTTTCAGTGATCGCACTTTTTCTTTTTGTGAGTTACCTTGCTTTCAGTAATTCAAGAAAGAGTGAACAAAACCAGGTGTGGGTGGGAATGGCGAAGGAAACGGCCCACCAACTTGGAACGCCGTTGTCATCACTCATTGCATGGATGGAAATATTGAAGATGAAAGGGCTCAGCAGTGAATATACAGGAGAGATACAAAAGGATATACAGCGGCTGCAAACCATTACCGATCGTTTTTCAAAGATCGGATCAGCGCCTTCTTTGCAAAGGGAAAATGTGCAGGAAGTAATGGAACACTCCATTGATTACATCAGGACACGCACTTCGGACAAGATCAATTTTTCATTGCAGAATAATTCCGGTGCCCGGGTATTCGCTCCCATGAACATTCCGCTGTTTGAATGGGTGATAGAGAACATTCTGAAGAATGCAATTGATGCCATGACAGGAGAGGGAAAGATCAGCGCGACCATCACCGACCAGCAGCAGTTCGTTTATATTGACATTACTGATTCAGGAAAAGGGATTTCCAAATCAGCTTTCAAAACTGTTTTCAAACCCGGCTACACCACCAAGAGCCGCGGCTGGGGACTGGGACTTTCGCTGAGCAAGCGCATAATTGAAGAGTATCATGATGGGCAGATCTTTGTGAAACATTCGGAGCCGAATAAGGGGACAACGTTTCGGATAGTGTTAAAAAAGTGACCTCAACGAAGTACGAATTGAAAACGAAATTACGAATTACAAAAACCGGTGATCATTTGTATATTCGTATGAATTCGTAGTTGGTAATGCCTGGCATATACATACATATTCCATTTTGCAAACAGGCGTGTTATTACTGTGACTTTCATTTTTCTACTTCTTTAAAGGCGAAAGATGATTTACTGAATGCGCTGCTAAAAGAAATTTCCCTGCAGAAAAATTATTTCGCAAAGGGAAGTTTGTCAACAATTTATTTCGGAGGAGGTACACCATCACTGCTTGGCGGAGACGAAATAAAAACCATTCTGGATGAGATCAGAAATATTTTTTCCGTTGATGAATATGCAGAGGTAACGCTTGAGGCCAATCCCGATGACCTCACGGCAGAGAAATTAAAAGCGCTCAGGAGTGCCGGAGTCAACCGACTGAGCATCGGCATACAGAGTTTTGATGATGAGGATTTGAAATGGATGAACCGCGCGCACTCGGCAGTGCAGGCAATTGAGTCGGTAAAGCTTTCGCAGGAGGCGGGTTTTGACAACATCACTATTGACCTGATCTATGGAACACCTTTACTTACCGACGAGCAATGGAAAATAAACCTCCGTACAACATTTGACCTGAACGTGCAGCACCTCTCATGCTATGCGCTCACCGTGGAGGCGCGAACAGCACTTGCGCATGCCATTGCCAAGAAAAATCAGGCAGGAGTGGAGGATGAGAAGCAAGCCAGGCATTTTGGAATGCTCATGGAAATGGCTAAGGAAAAGGGTTTTGAGCAATATGAGATTTCAAACTTTGCACCCAAAGGGCTATATTCAAAACACAACAGTTCTTACTGGCTGGGAGAAAAATATTTAGGGATCGGGCCATCGGCGCATTCCTTCAATGGAGAAACAAGGCAATGGAATATCCGGAACAATAATGAATACATCCGCATCATCAACGAAGGAAAAATTCCGGCAGAAACAGAGATACTCACACCGCAGAATAAATTCAACGAATACGTGATGACATCCCTGCGTACGATGTGGGGATGCAACCTTGAAAAAATCAGGAAGGAATTCGGAGCCGATTATGCAGAAACTTTTTTCAGGCAGGCAATGCAAAAAGTAAATGAGGGATTCATGCTGCAGCAACGGCAGAATTTTATACTCTCCCGTGAAGGAAAATTTTTTGCTGACAGGATTGCGGCTGAGTTTTTTTTTGTGTAGGTGGAAATATGCGCCAATCGATTATTTTTATTTTAGTTTAAATTTATTTTATGGTATCCAATACAATTTTCTGAATGTCTTGGATGCTGGTGTTTTCGTTTTCCTCATGCATCAAAATTTCTGAATTGAAAAAATTGTGCTGATACAACACCTTTCTATTCTTTAAAATGATTTTTACAATCTGATAACCCGTTCCGCATTCGGGAAGATTGACAAGGATGTTTATAAATTTGTCAGGCGATTTTAAGGTTCGTGGGTCCATTTTTATAAAATTTATTCAGAAGAAAAGAATTTATCATCCTTCCATTTTGCCGGATTGTTTATGATGTATTTTGAAATGGCAAGATAGGATTGTTCGTCGCGTATGATGTGTTCGTGATAATTGCGTTGCCACAATTTTCCCATGGTTTTATTTTTTGTTTTGAATACATCCAAACATCCATTTGCCACCAATGATTTGTATGCACACACAATATCCCCAACCGTTGAATTCGTAGGGGCAATCCCTTGCGGTTGCCCATTTGCTTGTTGCCCCGTTTCGGGTTGTCCCATTACAGGTTGCCCAGTTTGGGGTTGTTCATTTATTGTATTGATATTATTTAGGGTGGGGGTGAACCCTGCCCCTACAGCACCATTTAAAACAATAATTCCATGCATGTGATTGGGCATTATTTGAAACACATCCAATTCAAAATTTGAAAATCGTTCACCCAATTCGACCCATTCGTTGTATGCAATTTGTCCAAATTCATTTAAAACCATTTCCAGGTTTTCAACAAAACCAAAACGACATTTTCTTTCATCACAACAAATCGTAATAAAATACGCACCCGTCTGCGAATAATCGTATCCCTTTAACCGGATTGACCTGCGGTGATGTATTTGCGGATTATATTTCATTTTTAATAAATCATTTCATCTTCCTTTGATATCCTGCCGCTTTCCTTCCCACCCACCACAATCACAATCTCTCCCTTCACCGTTTTGCTTTTGAAATAATCAGCAAGTTCCTCGAGCGTACCCCGTTTGTTTTCTTCAAACATTTTCGTGAGTTCCCGGGAAACACTTGCCTGCCTTTCTTTTCCAAAGACTTCACCTAACTGTTCAAGCGTTTTTACAAGCCGGTAGGGTGATTCATAAAAAACCATCGTACGTTCTTCATCTTTCAGGGAATGCATTTTTGTCTGACGGCCTTTTTTCTGCGGAAGAAATCCTTCAAAGCAAAAACGGTCGTTCGGCAAGCCGGAATTAACAAGGGCAGGGATGATGGCAGTAGCGCCGGGCAAGCATTCAACGGGAATATTTCTTTTGATGCATTCGCGCACAATTAAAAAGCCGGGATCAGAAATGCCGGGTGTGCCGGCATCGGTAATCAATGCAACGGAATTGGAAGATTCAATTTCTTCCACAATGCGATCCAGCATCTTGTGTTCGTTGTGAGCATGGTAGCTTACCATCCTTTTCTGGATCTGAAAATGCTTCAGCAGCACTCCGCTTGTTCGCGTATCTTCGGCAAGAATGATGTCGCACTCTTTCAGGATGCGGATGGACCGAAGGGTTATATCTTCCAGGTTTCCGATGGGAGTGGGTACAAGGTAAAGCTTTGCCATGGGGTCGAAGGTCGAAAGATATTTTGAAATACATTTACATAAAGAACAAACAAAATTTAAGTAGTAGAGATTCCTTTCCCGAAAATTCGGGGGAGGGATTTTTGAGAATCAACGTTGCTATTATTAAATACAGAGTATGGACACGGTTTGAAATAATGAAACCACTTCCTTTTTATAATTTGTCTTTCTTTGTGTCTTCGAGCCTTTGTGGCAGTTTATAAGTTATTGCTACAAAGGCACGAAGACACAAATTTTCAAAAAAATGTTCAAACTGAGATACTACCAAATATTGCTGTTGGTAATCCTTCCTTTATTTTCCTTCAGCCAGGTGAAACCCGGCATGTGGCACGGAGAATTTCAATTGAACGATACTGTAGCGCTTCCATTTCAGTTTGAATCCGCGGGCAATAAAATCGAATTCATCAATGCACAGGAAAGGATTAAAGTTACAGAAATAACTGCATCGGGTGACTCGGTTTTTATAAAGATGCCTGTCTTCGACTCAGAGATCAAATGTCAATTGAAGGGAGATACAATGACAGGCAAATTTTTGAATCATGCCCGCACCAGCGACAATATAATCTCTTTTCAGGCCATTGCCGGAAAATCGAATCCGCTCGTCAATTCTTTCGAACTGAAAAATTTCGAGGGACGATGGGAAGTAACCTTTGCGGGAGACGAACCTCCGATGAATAAAGCTGTGGGCGAATTCAGCCAGCAGGGCAATCATATTACAGGAACATTTCTTACTCCGACAGGAGATTACCGATACCTGGATGGATTTGCTGACGGGAATAAAATGTATTTATCGTGCTTTGACGGGAGCCACCTGTTTTATTTTTCTGCAGAAATCAATCCTGATGATGTGCTTGATGGTCATTTTTTCAGCGGGAAGCACTGGCATGACACGTGGAAAGCGATCCGCAATGAAAATGCATCATTGCCTGATCCTGACATGCTAACTTTTTTGAAAAAAGGTTATGACACGGTCGCTTTTGCTTTTCCTGATGCAGACAGTAACATGGTTTCACTGACCGATAAAAAGTTTGAAGGAAAAGTTGTCGTTATCCAGGTGATGGGTACATGGTGCCCGAATTGTATGGACGAAACTGAATTCCTCGCACCGTTCTATAAAAAGTATAGTGCGAAGGGACTGGAAATTATCGGTCTCGATTATGAACGCATTCCGACGCTTCAGACGGCAAAGAAAAATCTCAAACGCCTGCGAGAACGGTATGGCATAGAGTACACGCTTTTATTTGCCGGATCAACAGATAAAGAAAAGCGTGAAAAAACATTGCCGATGCTTAGCGCTATTCTAAGTTTTCCTACAACTATTATAATTGACAAAAAAGGTCGCGTGAGAAACATCCACACCGGTTTTTCCGGTCCTGCCACAGGAATATATTTTGAGCAATGGAAAAACCATTTTACAGGATTGATTGATAAACTTTTGGCGGAATAAATTATCATACAAAGTAGTAGATAATCAAGTAGGCGTCCCGATAGCTATCGGGAGGAAAAATTTGCCCCCAATCCGCAAATTTTTCCGTCCGCCACAACCACTATTTAGTCTGTCATTCCTCTTCTGCCTTTAGGTGGGAGAGGAATCTCTCAAATTGAACTTCCTCCAAACCCTTGTTCAGCTTGCTTTTCATAAGTTTTCTTTTTAGTTTGGCTCACTCAATAACTTAACCTTATGAAACGTTCATTACTTACATTGCTCTTCGCAGCTTTCATTTCCTTGCAATCATTTTCTCAGTGCACAACAACAAATGCGACATCCTGCGTTTGTCCTCCCGGCGGAGGAACGAACTGTGACCTGCTTCCCGATGTAAAGGTATCTGTTGATGCAATTCAAAGTGGGTATACTGTATATACACAAACAGGGAATGCTGCAAGTGGATCACAAGGAAGTAATGATGGCAGACTGCGCCTAACAGGAACCACTCCCAACATTGGCTACGGTCCGCTGGAAACGCGGTCCATCAACAAATGGCTGTGCGGAACGGATACCCTCTTATCTGATCCCGGTTCACTTTGTACCGACGGAAGGGTTCCGAAAAGATTTGTTGTTCAGCGCATCTATCATAAGAACGGAAATATAATGTCGTATACGGATGTCCCCTGCGGCACCATGACATATCACCCATCGCACGGGCACATGCACGTTGACAACTGGGGGATTTATACCCTGCGCCTGCAAAACCCGAATGATCCTGATCCGACGCATTGGAGCATTGTGGGAACAGGAACCAAACTTGCATTTTGTTTGCTTGATATTGCATCGTGTGACAATGGCAGCGGTATCTATTGCAGGGACGATAATAACATTCCAAAACTCGCAGCACAGATTCCAAACTACACGATCGGGGCAGGAGGGTATGGATGTTCCTCAACTTTGCAGGGGATTTCCAATGGATGGTATGACAGCTATAGCTCAGGACTTGATGGCATGTGGATTGATATCCCACCCGGAACATGTAACGGAACTTATTACATCGTAGTTCAGCTTGACCCGAATCAAAACATGACTGAGTTGAATGAAAACAACAATGTGATTGCAGTGCCGGTTACGATTTCCAACCAGTCAGCAGCGGGTTCGCCTGTTGCGAAAATTTCCGCAAACAAACCCGGAACAATTTTGACGGGAACAAATATTACGCTTACAGCAACGGCCGGCTCCTCTTATTTATGGGCTCCCGGTGGTGCAACCACACAAAGTATTACGGTGAGTGCTGCGGGTTCATATACCTGTACCGTGACAAACTATTGCGGGACTGCTACATCAGCTCCTTTCGTGGTAACCGTTTTACCTGCAGCAAATGCTCCGGTAGCAGCGGGTGCTTCAAGGTGCGGTAGCGGAACAGTAACGCTTACGGCAACCAACGGAGGAAATGGAACAATGAAATGGTACAACTCGGCGGTTGCCACCATTCCGCTTACAACGGGCGGAACATACACCACTCCGACAATCACCACAACCACTACCTATTATGTAGAGAATGTAGTGACCACGACAGGCGCTACAAACCACCTGGGTCCGGTTGACAATACAATCGGAAGTGGGGCTTATCAAACCTCAACCCCGTCGAATACATGGTACTCCCAGTTTGATGCATTGAGTGACCTTACTTTGGTTTCAGTAAAAGTTTTTTCATCTACTACAGGAAACAGAACTTTTATTTTACAGGATCGCGCGTCCACGCAACTGAAATCAACAACCATCAATATCCCTTCCACGGGAGCGAATGTGATTACGCTGAACTGGTTTATTCCTGCAGGCCCGGGATATAAGCTGATGGTGAGCGGAACCCCGAACCTGTACTACAACACATCAGGAGTTTCATATCCTTATTCCAAACCCGGCATCTGTAACATCTTCGGATCCTATTCCGGACATTCCAATTATACTTTCTTCTACGACATGGTTGTGAAGTCACCGGATATTGTTGCAAAGAGCGGACGTATACCTGTGATTGCAACTGTCAACACTGTACCAACGGTTTCATTCAGCGGATTAAATGTTTCTTATCCTTCCAATGCTTCACCGGTAACGCTGACTGGAACTCCTGTGAGCGGAACTTTTTCAGGTCCTGGCATGAATGGAAACCAGTTTAATCCTGCCACTGCAGGTGTGGGCGGACCTTACAGCATCACGTATTCATATACAAGCGCACAGGGATGCACAGGCACGCAAACACAGGAAGTGATTGTTACAACGCCGACTGTCAATTGCCTTATTCCATCCGGACTCACAGCAACGAATATTTTAAACACTTCGGTACAAGTGAACTGGACAGGAGCCACGGCCGACAGTTTCCTGGTCAGGTACGCACTGCACAACACAACCAATTTCGTCTGGAAAAAAATTATAGGACAACCGAATGTGGTTTACACTGTACTTTCCGGCTTAACCCCGGGAACCCAATATGACTGGTGGGTGCGAAGTCTTTGCACAAGCATTGCCTCATCAATTTACCAGGCAGTTCCGGCGACTTTTACTACGTTAAACACTTCTGTTCCTTGTATTACACCATATAACCTGAATGCAACATCAGTCACCAACACCACAGCATTATTGAGTTGGACCAACATGGTTACAGCCGATACTTTCCGTGTACGGTATGCGGTAAACGGTACGACAAATTTTATCTGGAAAGATGTGAATGGCGCGGGAGGAAGCAGCACTTCAATTGCTGGACTGATACCGGGAACAACCTACCAGTTCCAGGTGAGTTCGAAATGCTCAGGAGTGAGCAGTCCCTATTGTAATTCATTTTTATTTACCACGCTGAATACAGCGGTTGCATGCATTGTTCCTTACGGATTGAGCACAACCAATATTACCAATATCTCTGCAAAAGTAAACTGGACAAACCTGGTGGTGGCCGATACATTCCGGGTACGCTATTCGATGAATGGAACCACCAATTATTTCTGGAAAGACGTGAATGGAGGAGGAGGTACTACCAATGCAACAATCACAGGTCTGGCAGCATCTACTGTTTACCAGTGGCAGGTAAGGAGCATGTGTACAAGCATGGGTTCTTCAAGTAATTATTCACCTCCTGTTATTTTCACAACACTTGCTGCACGCATCGCTTCTGTTGATGATGGCGGAGGACTTCATGACATCATGGTTTACCCCAATCCGGCACATGCCAGGGCAACTTTGGAGTTTGATGCGGACAAAGAAGGAAATGCAAAACTCATTATTTATGATCTGACCGGCAGGGAAATGCAATCCACTGCTTTCCGTATGGAAGCAGGGAAAAACGGGATAGAACTGAATCTTTCGAATCTGCCGCAGGGAATTTACCTTGTTGTGGTTCAGGGTGCTGATGACTCTATGGCAAGGGTAAACATTGTTGTTGAGTAGAATAAATAAAAATTTATACTTTCGCTTCTCATTATTCAAAGCAAGGGATATTGAAAACTTAAATCGAAAAATTATGGCAACCAAAAAACTCAACACGATATTCATTGTAGAAGACAATGCTGTTCAGCGTTCGATGCTTACAGACTACCTCTCAAAATATCCGCAACTGAAGGTGAAAGAATTTTCCAGCGGGGATGCCTGTCTGAAAGAATTGATTTCCGGGAATGTGCAGGAGCCCGAACTGGTGCTGATGGACTATTTTCTTGACGGCTCTTTCGGCGCTTCGAAGGACGGGCTGGAGACGCTTACAAAGCTGAAGGAAATTTATCCGGAAACCGATGTGATCATGCTCACATCAGTGGAGAATGAAAAAATTGTGGACTTGGCAAAGAAAAAGGGAGCGCTGGATTACGTGGTTAAGAGTGCCGGAAGTTTTGAAAAGCTCGACTCTATATTAAAAAGTAATTACGCTATGTAAAAATACTTAACACGAATAACACTCATTCCGAAACCCCGGTGCAGCAATGTGATCGGGGTTTTTGGTTAATTCAAAGGAAGAGATTCTATTTTCTTTTTTAATTCAGGAATATCTTTTGTCACAACCTGCCACAGAATATTGAAATCTATTCCAAAATACTCGTGAACGAGAATATTTCTCATTCCGGATATTTCTACCCATGAAACTTGTGGAAATTTAGTTTTGAAGTCCATGGTTAGATAATTAACAGCTTCTCCAATAATTTCAATCTGCTTTACACAAGCATACCTCATCATTGAATGACTTAGGAAGAATTCTTTATCAGCTCCCTCAATGTAAGATTCAATTTCCGTAATCGCCTTGAGTATATGAAGCAGTCTCTGCCTGTTACCTATTGGCTTTCTCATAAATCAACTGCTTGTCGGCATCAATAAAAGGAGAGATATATTCAGAAACAGCTTGTGAGGAAACCAGATCAACCTTTCTAGATAACAGGTGTTCCAGCTGATTTTTCATGGATACAAAGCCAATACCGATGTGACGGGTGTAATCGAGATCAACGAGAATATCCACATCACTTTTTTCATCCGCTTCATCACGGGAAAAAGAACCAAACAAATATGCCTTCAATACGGGCTTATCAATGAAAAATTGTTTGATGAGGGATATTTCTTTTTGAGATAAAACCATGTTGATAATATTGATAATTCAAAGGTAAGGCAAAAAAGGAAAATATCGACTCTTTTGAATCTGTCAGATGAGCCTGTGTAGGACGCAGCTTTCTGCTCCACCGGCAAACACACGAAGCTGCGCCCAGCGGGGTGGTGTGGATAATTTCTAAGCGATGCTTACGAAAACCTTTGTAGAAAAAATAACCCCGAAACGATAAACCTTATTACCTTATTTTTTCATTGATAAGGTAATAAGGTTGTGATGCTTTTGAATGCTTTTCTACTAAGGTTGAAAACCAATATTCGCTAATCATTGCAGCCAGATGAAAATGAAAGAAGGTGAGAGCGGTGGTGTAATTGGATTGCGCTCCCTACTGCACAGGCAAACAAACAAAGCCACCCAAAAGGAGGATCGTTTTTAAACCTTGGTAGAAAAAAGGACAACCCGGAAACCATTAACCTTATTACCTTATTTTGTGCTGTTAGGTCTTAGCGCGAAGACATATGTGTGGCTTGAACTGACACCTCTCCGCCTTCATCAAGCGAGCCCCGCGCCAGCAAACACACAACTCCTGACGGCACCAAAATAGCCGCCATCTAGTTTTGCATCTGTGATTTCTGTACCTCGGTTTTAAGTAGCATACTTTTTCCGCAAGCGATTGCTAATGGCCCTACCTGATTACAATCATCTTTAAAGCCTTTGAATAATTTAAATCCATTACCTTCAAAAAATAAATTCCGTTGGCCAGATTTTCCGGAAGGTAAAATGATCCTGAAGTCCGGATGTTTTCCTTTGCAAGAGTCCAATTTATAATCTTCTTTCCTTCCAGACTCAGCAGTTCCATATTCAAATCCTGCTTCGGGCTGAAAGCGAATGAAACCTGGAATGAGTTTTGTGTTAACGGGTTAGGCGTGATTGAAAATGAAGTTCCGGAAATGGATTCACTTATTTCCGTTGGACTGCAAACCGTGTCACTCACTATTCCTGATAACATTGCAATCTGGTGAAAGGTGTGATAGTTCACCATATAACCTGAAGTCCAGAAATTGTATGTACTGTCAAAGCAAATGATCGAATTCTGCGAAGTTTGGAAGTTGATATCATAGGGTTCGGCGGTGTAACAGATCGAGGATCCTGTAGAGTCAACCGTCATCAAAAATCCATCGTATCCTCCAATGGAATTGGTAAGGGTATCAGTCGTTGACGAAAACGCAATGGATTTGTCCACCGGGTTTATTGCAATTCCGGAACCAATATCCCATGACAGGTATTTTTTGGTCCAGACTGTATCGCCTGATTCATTCGTCCTGGACAGTCCAGCGAGATAATCAGGGAAGGAAAAACCGCCTCCGCAAATAAAATAACCACTGTCAGGCGCATGTATAATACCGGAAGCAATATCGTTGCCGGTATTGGTTCGAGAGAGTTGGATGGCCCCGGAAGTATCGGTCTTTAATAACTTGTTATCTGTACACAGCAGGGTGTATGTCTGATCTTGGTTAGCAATGATTTCGTACAAGGAAACATTTATGGTATCCTTGTACGTTTCACCGGAAATAAAATTTCCATCGAGGTCACATTTAATTAGAAAGGAATGTAGCGGATGTGTGCCGATATGTTCCATGAAATGTCCGACGGATACAATTTCACTATCCGGGGTCAGTGTATAATCCGCCAGAAACACATCGTCATAGTTATTAGTAAATCGAAACAGGGACATAGTATTTCCCGCAGAATCAATTCTGTAAACACAACCAAAATAGGGTCCTCCCATTCCAAACATATGACGACCCGCCAGTAAAAATTCTCCATTGCTCAGCGGGATCAACGGATCGTCGATGCAGCAAAGATCGCTCGTTCCAATCAATTTTGTCCAAAGTGTATCACCGGCAGGATTTAGTTTCATGATATACGTGACGGGTTCATAGAAAGGGGTGTATTCCCTGAAAATAAGGATCACGCTTTCATCGCTCAGCATTCCTCCGCCTGTCAGGTGAACACCAGCAGAATCAAACTGAATAATCTTTTCCCAAAGGATATTGCCGGTAGGATTGGTTCGAACAATAAATCCATCCTCCCTGTAGACCGAGGTATTGGTTCGGCCGATGATGTAATAACCGCCATCAGAACAACGCTCGAGATTCAAAACCACATCATCATTGGCAGTTCCGTAGGTTTTATAAAAGGTACTTTGGGCTGAACAATCTACGAAAACAACCAGAAAAAGAAGTAAACGCATGTATAATTAAATTAACCTGTCGGGCTGTTTTAAAACCCCGAAGAGGTTCGAACATTTTATCAGGAGCATAGATTTTTTTCTGAACACATACTTATAATAATACCTTAAACCTCTTCGGGGTTACAAGAAGATTTCTGCCTGAATATTTTTTGGTGTCAGGTCTTAGCGCAAAGGTCTTTGTGCGGCTTGACCTGAAACATCTCCACCTCGTCAGGTGAGCTCAGCTCCGGCCAACACACAACACCTGACGGCACTTTGGGTTCAATGCACCTCCGTCTTCCTATACTCCTCCGCCAGTTTTTTCTTAATCACTGTTTTTCTTTTGTGCATCCTTCAGCATTTTCTTTTCGTCTCTTTCCAATTTGCGCTGTAGTTTTTTTACATCTTCTGATGGCGGCAACTGTTCGGGTTTCACTCCGCGTTCAATTAGAATTTTTCTTACTGCGAGATTATTATCTACATGCTCTTGGCTTATTCTTTCATTGCCTTTCAGATTTTTGTCTGTTACGTTGTGGCTCGTCAGTTCTGTTGCAAAATCCTTTGCTTTGATGGTGAGTGTTGGAAGAAAATCTGCGAGCGGTCTGTGGTCTGGCACTTTCAATTTGTGTTTCATATCATTGGTGCTGAACCCGCCAAACAAGGCCTGGTCTCCTTTGCTGCGGATAATGGCAAATCCTTTATCATCCACACCTCTCTCATAAATTATTCCTGAAAGTTTTTTCTCGCTCTTACTTAGTTTCTCTCTTGCTGAAACCCTTGCAACATCTAAAAGGCGTTGCTCAATAATTTCCTGCTTGCGGGTTTGCACTGCAAAATAAGTTTGTGCAAAAGCCACTTCGCTTTTTCCGGGATCGCCATTTTGTGCAACAAGGTAACAGGCGTATCTTGTGAGGGCTACATCTTCTATTTCGCGTTGAGCTCCTTTAGCAAGGTCTATCATTTTCCCGATGTCGGCAAAATGATAAGTAACCTCTGCACTACTGGTTTCACAAGCAGTTTTTGCTTTCTCAATTACCTTAAAAAAGTTATCCCACTTTGTATAACCAAATATGGATTGCAATTCTCTCGCACTCCAACACTCTACATCATTGAAGATGTAACATGCCTGTTGGAATTTTTCAAAGAGTTCCTGAATGAGTTCTTTTTTCATCGTATCAATTATTCTTCGCAAATATAAGTGTTTTGAAACCCCGAAGAGGTTCGAACATTTTATCAGGAGCATAGATTTTTTTCTGAACCCATACTTAATATAATACCATAGACCTCTTCGGGGTTGCTTTGCAAATTCCACGAATTGATTCTCCGGGGTTGAGTCGGGAGATTGCTTCAGTCGTACCTCGCAAAGACAGTGCTCAAGGCGGGTTGTTACTAGTTAAATCAATGCACCTCCGTCTTCCTATACTCCTCCGCGAGTTTTTTCTGGATGTCGCCCGGCACAGGGGCATACTCGGCAAATTTGCCGGTGTAGTTTCCGCGGCCTTGTGTGATGGAGCGAAGCGAAGTTGAGTAGCGGTCGAGCTCTGCAAGCGGCGTGCGGGCTTTGATAACCTGGTAGCTGCCCTGGCTGTCCATACCTACGATGATGCTGCGCCTGCCCTGCAGATCAGTAACCACATCGCCCATGAGTTCCTCGGGCACGAACACTTCTATTTCATATATCGGTTCGAGGATTTTCGGATCAGCCAATTGGAATGCTTCTTTGAATGCCATCATGCCCGCAATCTTAAAACTGATATCGTTGCTGTCAACAGCATGCATTTTTCCGTCGTACACGATCACGCGCACATCACGTACGAATGAACCGGTGATCGGTCCTTCATGCATTTTTTCCATCACGCCTTTTTGAATGGAAGGGATGAAACGCGCATCGATCACGCCGCCCACAATGCAGTTGTAAAAAACGAGTTTGCCGCCCCACTGCAGGTCGAACACCTCTTTATTACGAATACTTACTCCGGCGGGCTCCGGCATTCCGTCATGATAGGGTTCAATCTTCATGTAAACCTCTCCAAACTGCCCTGCGCCTCCGCTTTGTTTCCTGTGCTTGTAACTTGCCTGCGATGGTTTCTGAATTGTTTCGCGGTAAGGGATGCGTGGTTTTTCGAATTCTATTTCGAGGTGGTATGTTTTTTCTAAACGCCATTTCGTGATTGCCATGTGCAGTTCACCCTGGCAACCGATGATGAGTTGTTTTAGCTCTCGCGCAAATTCATAGGTAAGGGTAGGATCTTCCTGGTGAATTTCACTGAGTACGGAGCCAAGCTTTTCATCGTCTGCTTTGTTCTTTGCAATGATGGCAGTGCGGAGCCGGGAGTCAGGGAAATGAATCGGTTCGAGTTCGATTTCTTTACCCACGGCACACAGCGTGTGATTGGTTTGGGTGTCCTTTAATTTTAAAGTAGCGCCAATATCGCCCGCTGTAAGTTTTGTAATCGGGTTGCGGTTTTTTCCATCCATGATGAACAACTGGTTGAGCCGTTCTGTATGATTGGTTTTGGTATTGATGAGATCCATTCCTGTGGTAACTTCTCCGCTCATCACTTTAAAGAAGGTGAGTTTGCCGAGGTGTGGTTCTATCAACGTTTTAAAGACGAATAATACCGCCGGACCTTTAGGATCACATTTGAGTTCGCTGCCGTCAACCATTTTTTCTGCAAACAAATCAGTAGCACTTGGCGCTACGTTGTCAATGAAACCCATCAGGCGGCCGCTGCCCATATCTTTTTTTGCTGAGAGACAGAAAACAGGATATACATCATGGTGGAGCATTCCCAGTTTCAATCCTTCACGCAACTCGTCCTCGTCAAGTGACCCTTTCTCGAAAAATTTTTCCATCAGCTTTTCATCATTCTCTGCTGCTTTTTCCACGAGGGTATTGTGGAGCATGTCGGCTTTTGCTTTTTCATCAGGAGGAATCGGAAGCTTTTGCGGCTTGCCTCCTGTGGCAGGAAATTTATACATCGTCATCTTGAGCAGGTCGATGATGGAATCAAATCCATCGCCCTGGTTGACGGGATACTGCATCAGCGTAATTGCCTTGCCGAAACGCCTGCGCGCCTGTTCAACGGTATTGTCGAAATCACTTTTGCTGTGATCGACGTGATTAACTGCAAAGATGATCGGCTTTTTAAATTTCTCAACGTAATTCCAGATCAGTTCTGTTCCCACTTCCACGCCGTTCTCGCCGTTCAGCAACATCACGGCGGTATCGGCTACGCGGAGCGAAGAAATCAACTCCCCGATGAAATCATCCAATCCGGGCGTATCAATGATATTGATTTTGTAGTCGCGCCATTCAGTATGCATGCTTGTTGCATATACCGAATTGCCGCGGTCGTGTTCAATTTCGTGGTAATCAGAAACAGTATTATTTTCTTCTACTGTTCCCCTGCGATTGATAAGTCCGGCTTCGAATAACATGGCTTCCGCGAGTGTGGTCTTGCCGGACTTACTCGCTCCTACCAGCACAACATTTTTAATGTGTTTGTCATCATACACTTTCATAAGTTTTAAATTTAAGAGTTTGAATTAAATTTTTTCCTTCGAAGATGAATCATAAAAAATCACCTTTCCGAAGGTAGGAAAGAAACAAATACAAGTCAATATTCAGGAGGTTAAGGTATTGCCCCGGCCAAAAACCCACATATGACTTAAATCATAGCCGTTTTGGATAATTGTCAGGTATCGGTTTTTTGGCATACCGGATAAACCGGAAGCAACTATTGTGGTAATCCTACATCAATTTTTCATTTTCCTGGTTGGCACATTCAAAAAAAATCCTGTAGGTTTGAAAAAAAATTTCTTATGAAAAAAATATTCCTGATCGCACTTATCGGATTCTTCGCTTCCAATGCAGGACTGGCGCAGAAAAAAAAGAAGTATGAGAAGATTTTTTACAGTGAGGTGTCAAAAGACATGGGGCCGGTTACTGTAATAATTTCCAATGCCGTCTCAACAGATGCCTACATCAAATTCAAATTCACGGTGAAAAACAATACAGGTGATTATATTTTGCTAAAGACTGATGACATTATTTTTAAGGCAAACGGAAAAGAGATTAAAAACACAGAAAAGGATCTGCTCATCGGACCGAATGATGATGACTACAGGGTTATTGACATGAAGGGCGGCGATTTGCAGGTGGAGAATTTTTCGCTTGAAGTGAAGGGACTATCAAAGGTTCCGGCCAAGGCGAAATCAGAAGACGCAGAAAACTTTAAATTGCCTGTAGCAAAGAATGAATTTGATGCAGGACCATTTCATGTACTTCAGTTAAAGAATGAGAAGAAGACAGATCTCGTTGCGGTGAAATTTACAGCTACCTACAATGGAAACAAGATTGGAATTGTAAATCCGGGATCTGCATCTTTGCTAACACCCAAAGGAACTGAGTTTGCAAACACGGGAACCAAAGGTCAACGCAAACCATTTCTTTTGAAGAAAGGTCAGGAAGATAATTTTACATTGTACTGGAGAGACATTCCTGTTTCAAACGGTGACATGCAATTTGCCAATGTAGAAGTGATCTGGAACGATACTTATGTTGA
>CAYHHK010000052.1:0-24511 GCA_964356415.1 uncultured Flavobacteriales bacterium | reverse complement strand
ACAAAACACCGGTTACATACTTCGGCAACATCAATGCTTCAACAGATTATAACAAAAAACTTGCATTTGATTTCGGAGGTCGCTCTTCAAGTGCTGATGGAACAAGATATTTCAGTTACGGGTATTACGTTGCCCCTATAATCCGCTTCAGTGATAAATGGAACATGAAACTGAATGTCTTCTGGGATAAATATGAGAATGACAGAGGCTGGGTGAATTCAATATCTGACGAAGAAATTGTTTTCGGTCAACGAACCATTCAAACGCTCGAGAATACACTTACCTCACGTTACCTTTTCAAAAATGACATGGCCCTCTCAGTTACCGCAAGGCATTACTGGAGCAAAGGTCAGTATGATCAGTTCTATTTGCTGAATCATGACGGGACTTTAACTCCTAACAATGCATATGCCGATGATTATAACTTCAATACCAACTTTTTCAATGTTGATGTCAGCTATTCATGGCAGTTCGCACCCGGCAGCTCATTTATCCTCACTTACAAAAATGAAATTTACCGCGACCCATATCCTGTCATCCCTGCTGAGTTTGGCTATCATTACGACAACGACTTAAAAAATACTTTGAATGCTCCTCAAACAAACAGTATATCGCTGAAGGTGCTTTACTATCTGGATTATTCTTACCTGAAAAAAAAGGTATAAAACAATTTATTCCATTTTACTTCAAACAGATAATTTTCCTGACTGTTTGAAGCGGATCGGCGTCATTTCATCGTTTCCACCCATCCCGCTCGCGGCAGCCGGCGCACCGCCCTCCCCTGTCCCTTGATCGGGGCTATTGCACAGGGGCCGCAGTTTCATCGCAGCCTGTCTTAAATCCATAGCCGGATTGAACGTTAATAGAAAGCAATCCACCACAAAAAATTCCGAACCTTGCTTTGTTGTTAATAAGGTAATAAGGTTGAATAAAAACCAATCGCCGGCTTCCCTACTACTAAGGTTTATATCCAGCAAGCAAACACGTTGCACGTGCAAATTCCCGACAGGTTAATCCATTTGCCATTCTATGAAGATCTGGGGCTTAAAATTCAAATCATTTTCCAAACACCAGTTAAACTTAGTGGAAAAATAATCCCCTCCCAAAAATCTTAAAACCTTATTACCTTAATCAAATAACTGAAATAAAACCGGGCTATAATTTAATAATTCCCGTCGCAAACATGCGTCGCATGCATTTATAAAAACGACATCGATGCATCTGAAAAATGATTATTGCACATTCCGGAAACTACCTCGGTAATCATCAATTTAAGATCGTGAGGACTGCGAAAATTCAAATCATTTCGAAAATCCTATCAACCTTAGTAGAAAAAAAATCGCCTGCCAAAAATCTTAAACCTTATTACCTTATTAAAAAAGCAGTGTTAAAACCGAACAGAAAATTTCTACAATGGCTAAAATACCTGAAATATTAAATCCCATCGGCGCTAACCCTTACCAGAAAAAACGCGCGCATCGATATCTCCCAGATTCGAATTGGCATCTAGCGATTGAAAAAAACAATCAGCCCCCCTTCTTCTCCGACGAAACATGCTTCAGCACTTTCGCTTCGATGAAGAAAATGATCTCTTCAGCCACATTCTTTACCTGGTCACCGGTGCGCTCAAGTTTTCTTATCGAAGAAATAATATGAAGCGATTGCTGAATCTTGTCAGGATGATTCCTGATGTAAACTTCGATCACTGAATTTGCATTGCCGTTAATCTCATCCAGCATGTCATCCTTCTTAAATACGCCACGTGCCAGTTTTGTATCTTCACTTGCGAATGATGTCATGGAATCATTCAGCATCTGTATGGCAATGTCAAACATTTCTGAAAGCCGCGTCACCTCCAGAAGCTCTTTGTCAAACGGAGTTTGAGATTGCGAAACATAACGTGCAATCCCGTCAGCAATATCACCTATGCGTTCCAGATTGGAATTCATTTTCAATACAGCAAGAACAAAACGCAGGTCAATCGCCACAGGGTTCATTAAGGCGAATATATTTTCGCAATCCTTATCTATTTTGAGCTCCAGCGCATTCACACGCTTCTCATTAAAAGTGACTTCGCTTGCCATATCCTTGTCGAAACTGAGAAGAGAAGTCCGTGCCTTCCTCACCTGCGAAGTAACAAGTTCAAACATTTCTACTGCTTCTTCTTTCAGGCGTTTGATTTCAATATCTAAATGAGTCATGAATTTGTTGAATGGTTAATTGGTTGAATAGTTTATTAGTTTATTTGTTGAATAGGAAATCTATTTCAGCATATCAATAACTGCCTTTTTAGAAAGAATGCAAGAAATCGTGTTTCTCATTGATCTCATCTTCAAATCTTCAAATCCTCAAATTTTCTCATCTTCAAATTTTCAAATCATCTCATCTTCAAATCATCTCATCCTCAAATCATCCTACCCAAATCGTCCCGTTACATAGCTCTGCGTCTTTGGATCCGTTGGATTTGTAAAGATAACCGGTGTTGCATCATATTCGATCAGTTCCCCGAGATAAAAGAATGCCGTCTTATCACTGACACGACCGGCCTGCTGCATATTGTGTGTGACGATGATAATAGTGTATTTGTTTTTTAACTCGTAAATCAGGTCCTCAATTTTGGCAGTTGAAATCGGATCAAGCGCTGATGCGGGCTCATCCATAAGAATTACTGAGGGCTCAATCGCCAGCGCCCGTGCAATGCAAAGCCGTTGTTGCTGTCCCCCTGACAAACTAAAAGCAGATTTATGCAACTTGTCTTTTACTTCTTCCCACAGCGCCGATTGTTTTAAAGAAAGCTCAACGCGTTCTTCAATAAAATTTTTGTGACTGATCCCGTTTACGCGCAGTCCATAAGCTACGTTTTCAAAAATACTTTTCGGGAACGGATTTGGTTTTTGAAACACCATTCCAATCTTTTTCCTCAGTTCATCAGTACGAAGTCCTTTGTCATAAATATCTTTCCCATCAAGCAATACATCACCCTCAATTCGCACGCCGTCAATCAGGTCATTCATGCGGTTAAACAACCGCAGGTAAGTAGACTTTCCACAACCTGATGGCCCGATCAACGCTGTAACGGTATTGGCCTCAATCGCAATATTGATTCCTTTTAGAGCATGAAAATCACCGTAGTAGAGATGCACATTCTTAGACTCAATCTTGAAAGAACTTGAATCTTTATAAGCATCAGCATGCGGCTTCTGGCTTGAAATATTTTCCTCTGTAGTTACCATTGATATGTTCGTAATTATTCGTAATTAGTAGATTCGTCATTATTAGCAATTCGCAATAATTCGCAATTGGTAAATTTGTATTTATTAGTATTTAGTACTAGTTCATTTTTACTTTGTTGCCGAAGTATTTTCTAAAGGCATTGGCAATCAGATTCAGAATAAGCACAATGAGCACCAATACCAGGGCAGTACCATATGCCATCGGGCGCGATTGTTCTACCTGTGTTCCGCTTGTTGCGATTACATAAAGGTGATATGGCAATGCCATCACCTGGTCGAAGATACTTGTAGGTAATTTTGGAAGGAAGTAGGCCGCAACTGTAAAAAGGATTGGCGCTGTTTCTCCACTTACCCTTCCGATAGAAAGAATCAGTCCGGTTATGATGTTCGGCAACGAAATCGGCAGCACTACTTTCGTAATGGTTTGTAGTTTTGTTCCACCAAGGGCGTAACTGGCTTCACGAAATGTATTGTCAACAGCTTTTAAGGCTTCTTCTGTAATCCTTATCACGACCGGCAATGCCAGCAAGCCAAGTGTGAGGGATCCGGCAAGAATGGAATCGCCGAATTTTAATTTGTTTACAAACAATGCCATGCCAAACAATCCGAATACAATGGATGGAATTCCCGCAAGGTTATTGGTCATCAGTTTGATAAACCTTTTCCACTTGCCATCTTTAACATATTCATTCATATAAATGCCTGCCATTACACCAATCGGGAAGGCAAAAAGCATGGAACCGAGAATTAAAGTAAATGTGCCCACAATCGCCG
Source organism: uncultured Flavobacteriales bacterium (assembly GCA_964356415.1). GTDB lineage: Bacteria > Bacteroidota > Bacteroidia > AKYH767-A > 2013-40CM-41-45 > JAPLDB01. The sequence goes on along the minus strand of CAYHHK010000052.1, from coordinate 20,504 downwards.
GATAGATGCCCCCTTTTGTCATTCCGTCTTCAGGCATCTTCGTGATGAAATCCCAGCTCAGAACACTAAAACCCCTGATGAAGATGAATCCGAGGATCCATAACAATATGCCGATCACAAAAACACTGAGTAACCGGAAAATCCAGAAAGCTATTTTTTCTTTTATTAACTTATCCATTGCTGCTTTGGTGTTCTAATTTGGGCAATTCGTAATTGGTATACTCGTCCCCCCTAAGGCAGGATTAGTACTTAGTAAATTCGTAATTATTCGTAATTAGTATATTTCATTTTGTAAACTTCCTCCTGTTAGATATATACTGCACCCATATATTGATTGCCATTGTCATGATAAATAAGATGCAACCCAAGGCGAACAAGGCTTTGTAGTGTACTCCTCCCTGAGGTGCTTCACCCAGTTCAGCAGCAATCGTTGCCGGAATTGTCCTTACAGGTTGTAATAACGAATGCGGCATTACAGCAGCATTTCCGGTAACCATTAATACAGCCATCGTTTCGCCGATCGCTCGTCCAATTCCCAGAATGGCTGCTGCAGTAATTCCCGACATTGAATATGGTAATACAACTCTTGAAATAGTCTGCCATTTGGTTGCACCCAAAGCAAGTGATGCTTCCTTCATCTCACGCGGGGTATTTCTGATGGCATCTTCAGAAACTGTGATAATCGTCGGCAGGGCCATGATGCCGAGTACTATGCTGCCGGCAAGGGCTGTTTCTCCGACAGGCAGGTTAAAAACATCATGGATGAGCGGAACTATTGTGATCAACCCGAAGAAACCATATACCACTGAAGGAATTCCCGAAAGCAATTCGATCACAGGTTTCATCACATTCCGAACCTTTGGATTGGCAACTTCTGCCATGTAGATCGCTGTTGCAAGACCAATCGGTAATGCAAATAAGATCGCAAAAATACTGACCAGTAACGTTCCCAGGATCAATGGCAACGTGCCAAGCTGAACGGCTGGCTCAGCTGTAGGAAACCACTCCTTCCCTGAAAGAAAATCCGGCAGGTTGTTCTTATCCACCCGCACAATTTTTGACTGATGATTGGCAACCAGATACTTTTCAGGAAATACGGCAAGCATGCCGCTGTTGCTGCTTACAAGGCTGTCAAGTTTACCGGGAAGGAATTCAAAGTTCATTCCTATTTCTTCTTCACTCAAAAAGTCAGTAACGGAATTGATGGTGAGAAGAATTATTGAATCATTTCTTCCTCCGATAGTTCGCCAGTTGGTAATGTTACCGTCAAAAACTTCCTTGAGTTGTGCGGGCTTCAATTGTGAAGCCGGGTTCCCACTATTAATCACAAGCACATTGTGTCCTTCAAGAGGAGATGTATTAAAAACACTGAGCCCTTCGCCAAAAAGAAAAACAATGATCAGCAGAACAGTAAGTGTCGTAACCGTCCCGCTCAATGCGAGTAGTCCTTCAAAAAATCGTTCAGTAAATCTTTTCAGAACAGGTTTCACGGCGCTAAGATATCAGTTTACAATTTTGTAACATGTGTTGTATTGAAACAGCAAATCCCGAATAATCGGGATAGCTGTTTTGAGAGCACTATTGATATTACTAAACCTAAATTTTAATTCATTGAAATGTATCCAACCTCGCTCACAATTTTTTGTCCTTCTGCGGAAAGAATAAAATCAATAAAGGGTTTTGCTACCTTTTCTTTCGAGGTCGGATAAAAGTAAAACAACGGACGAACAATCGGATACGTTTTGTTCTTTGCATTCTCCACTGATGCAATTGCATAAGTCTTGCCTTTATCATAGCTCACCGCAAGATCTTTTACATCCTTCGTTACATACGCAAGGCCCACATAACCAATGGCGCCTTTGGTCTGGCTTACTGATTGAATAATCGCTCCGGTTGCCGGCATGTTCAATACTGAAGAAGCATAATTTTTTCTGTTCAATACGTGCTCTTTAAAGAATTCATAAGTGCCCGAGCTGGTTTCGCGTGCATACACTACAATCTGAAGGTCATCACCGCCAACCTCTTTCCAGTTTTTGATTTTGCCTGTGTAAATGCCTTCGAGCTGTTCACGTGTTAACTTGGACACTTTATTTCCGGGATTCACGATCGCTGCCAGGGCATCACGGGCAATGATCACTTCTTTAAAGGCTTTTCCCGCATCCTGCAATTTCATGCGTTCATCCATTTTAAGGGAGCGTGAACTCATCGCGATATCGGTAGTTCCGTCAAGCAAGGCTGCAACTCCAACGCCGCTTCCGCCACCAACAACCGTAATGCTAGTTCCGCTGTTTTTCTTCATGTAGCTTTCTGCTTCTTTTTGTGAAAGCGGCAATACTGTATCACTGCCTTTTATCACAATTTTTTGGGCAATGGCTGATACACTTATCAGTGCGCTCATTGCAATGGTCATTAGATTCTTTTTCATTTTATTTATTTTTTTTGATTTGACTTCTCTATTTCAATTACCGTTCCGAAGTACGCCTTTGAATGTTATTAAATTGTTACCGCATTAAAATTTTATCTGAGCACGCAGGGTAAATACATTGTCCAACAGATCATTGGTGTAGCCGGCTAAATTTTCGCTGGTTTCATTTGTAACCATATCGTAATAGGCAACGAGTTTTAAATTAGCATCCCAACGATAAGCAAGGCCCAGCCCAAGGGTTGTGAAAGCGATGTCGCCGGATCCGGTTTTTTTAAATGCACTTTCCACGCTCTTTCCGATGTCATCACCACTAACGTCAGTATTCGGATCATAACTATCATACTTTACAACTAACTGAAAGGGACTGTGACCAAGGTTCTGAATAAAATACAGGTATATACCATTGAAATTCCTTCTGTAAAAATCAGAGGTTGATGCAGTAGTTTGTGAAGAAGTTGATGAACTTGTCCCCGGCTGTTCTCCCATTACGTACTCTGCCCTTAATGACGTAATACCTGCAGCCCAGTCGATGCTGAGTTGACCGTCAAACCCAATATAGGAACGCATGATTTCTTCACGATTAGCTATATCAGCACTCACCTCAGATTTTTTTGTATCAATCTTAAAGCCGCCTGTACCGGCTGAGTCATCAGCAAAAATATAAGTATTTACAGTATCCACACGATATCCTCCATTGTACATGGATGCACCAATACCCCATTTTACTCTTTCAGATTTACTGGACCTGTTTATACTAAGGTGTGCAATGAAGTCCTTGAATTTGTCGAAATCATTCGCAGAGGCTAGCGCACTTGGCCCGCCTAATCCGTTAAACATCCCTGCTTCAAGTTTTAACCAGTTCCAGTTGGAAGTTTTCGGTCCCTGTAAAGTTACCATTGCACCTAGATCACGCTCATTCGGAAAAACAATTTGCGACAATCTTGCACGCTCCGGTGACTCACGCATGCTTGATGAATAACCAATCTCATGACCAAAAGGCCTGTTCTGCATTCCGGTTGTTAATGAAAACCATCCGCACCATGGATCTGTGAACTTAACATACATATCTTTGATTGTGAGCCCCTTTTCAGTCGCATCAATCTGAAAAACAAATTGTGAAGTTGAAATCCCTTTGTCATTAAAGGGTGAATCATACTGAATTTTTACGCGGGCCCTGCGAAGCATAAATCGCTTGTCAACCCCGGCACCAAAACTCCCGCCATTATAGGAAGATTGACCGGCTGAATCGGCTACCTGGAATTGTCCTTGCATGTAACCACTTACTTTAATTCTTTTTAAAACATCAAGTTCCGAACGAATACCTGCAACATGGCGTGTAAGCGTGTCAATAGGTTGTTCTGCATCTTGTGCCTTAACGGTGAAAGTCGTGAGCAGAACCAGCATTGTTGTGTAAATTCTAAGTTTCATTTGTGTAAATTTTATGTGGCAAATCAACTAACATAAAGTTATTGCTTTGTTTCCTCAATGTTAAGTTATCAATAAGAAGTGCAATTGAACTTCCTCATTGAAAGAAAGGGCAGTTATTCCGTACAAACTTTGATCTGACTAAAAGAAACCCTGTATTTTCCTGAGAACGCCTCCACAAGCCATTGCTTCGATGAGTTGAATTCTAAAGACGGCTGTTTTGAATACGGCAAGACTCCTGATGTCGTTTTAGATTTTATTTGAAGAATCATTTCAAATGGGTTTCTTTGCGCCCGTATTTTCAATTAAACCTCTTTCAATAAAATCATATGAGTAAAAATCCAACCGTTTTCTTTGATATCACCGCCGATGGTGAAAAAGCCGGCAGAATAGTTTTTGAATTGCGAGCCGATGTTACGCCGAAGACGGCAGAGAATTTTCGGGCTTTGTGCACCGGCGAGGCCGGTTTTGGATACAAAGGTTCTCCATTCCACCGCATCATTCCACAGTTCATGTGCCAGGGCGGAGATTTTACTAATGGAAACGGAACCGGAGGCAAAAGTATTTACGGCAACAAATTCCCTGATGAGAATTTTATTCTGAAGCATACTGAACCGGGACTTCTTTCCATGGCCAATGCCGGACCAAATACGAATGGTTCACAGTTTTTTATCACCACCATTCCATGTGCATGGCTTGACGGAAACCACACTGTTTTCGGAAAAGTGATTGAAGGAATGGATGTCGTTAAGAGCCTGGAAACTCTGGGAAGCCGCAGTGGTGCCACGTCTAAAAAAGTAGTTGTAGCTGATTGTGGTGAATTGAAAGAATCATAAATTCCCTGCTCATTTCCTCGTCGGCTTAAACTTCATCCTTTTCTACCTAATCTTTCAGTGCAGTTCCTGCAATAAAGAATTGAATTATTTTTTCCGGAAATGAACCACAGCAACTACGATTATTAACAAGATCAGGAAAATCACGGCAAAAACAGTAATAAGGTCCAGTTGTGAAAAAAGTCTGCGCCTGACCTTATATATCCGCTGACTGAAGTTTTTGATGTCGTACCGCTTGATATCGGAGGGGACTTTCTCGAAAATTTCAATGACAGCATCCTTGCTTTCATCCGAATGATGCAGGTATTTCATCGCAACCGCAAACACGAGGTGGCTATAGGGGTTAAAGAGGATTTCAATACAAGCCATGTCATCAGTTTACCTGAAATCGGCAACCAGTAGCTCGTCTGTTTTTGAATTTTTTGCTGATGACCTGATCAAAATCTGAAAATCGAAAGGAGAGCGAAAATACCGCCGTTTCCCTCACTGAGTGCAATATCAGAATCATTCCACCTTACAGCTTCACCGACTTTGAAAACTTTTGCTACTTTTGCGCTCCTTTTTTGCAGGCGTGGGACGATGCAAGATTGGTATTTGCGGGCGTGGCGAAATTGGCAGACGCACTAGACTTAGGATCTAGCGCCTCACGGCATGTGGGTTCGAGTCCCTCCGCCCGCACAATCGGTTTTGAGTTTGAGGTTTGTTGGTTCAACAACCTCAAACTTTGAACATTTAACCTCAAACTTAGATGAACGTCACAAAAGAACAAAGCAAGGAATTAAGCACAGTTATCAAAATTGAAGTTGTGCCGGAAGATTACCGCCCACGGGTTGAAGAGGTAATCAGGAAATACCAGCGCACGGCACAGATCCCGGGTTTTCGTCCCGGAAAAGTGCCTGTAGGAATGATAAAGAAACAATATGGAAAATCTGTTCTTCTTGAAGAATTGAACAGCATAACTTCCAATGCGCTTTATCAATTCATTGCCGAAAATAAGATTGATGTCATTGGCAATCCACTTCCGGCCAAATCAGAAAAAGAAATGATCCTGGAAGATGGAGAATCATTCGAACTCCTCTTTGAAGTTGGTATGGCCCCGCACATTGAAGTAAATATAACAGCAAAAGATAAACTCCCTTACTACATTATAAATGTGGATGATAAGATGGTGGATGATGACATGGCCGATCTTCGCAGACGCCATGGAAAATTTTCATCTCCCGAAATTTCTTCAGAATCAAATGTTCTTTATGGAGACTTCGAAGAACTGGACGAAACAGGCAATCCCAAAGCAGAAGGAAATAAAACAACTACAACCCTTTCTATCGAGATGGTTAAAGACGCAATTGAAAAAAATCGTTTTGTAGGATTAAAAAAAGGAGATACCGTTACCCTGAATCCGATGAAGGCATTTGGAAACGAAGCAGAAGTGAGTGCAATATTGAAAGTAGAGAAAGGTTCGCCTTCTATGAATTCGGATTATCTCTTTACAGTGAAAACCATTAACCAGATCGATGCAGCAGAACTTAATCAGGAATTGTTTGACAAGGTATATGGAGAAGGAATTGTAAATAGCGAAGAAGAATTCCGGGCCAAGATCAAAGAAGGTATTGCATCCTACTTTGAAAGGGAAAGTGACAAAAAACTCAGAAAAGACCTGAAAAATTACCTGCTCAGCAGAATGGAAATTCCATTGCCCGATGATTTTTTAAAACGAATGATCAGGGCAAACATGAAGGAAGATGAGCAGGTGAGCGATCAGGAATTTGAACATCAGTATTTCCACATGGCCGAAGACCTCCGCTGGGACCTCATCAGAAACCAGGTTGCAAAATTGAATTCACTCGCGGTAAATGCTGAAGAAATTACAAACATGGCAGCAGCCATGGTTCGCCAGCAGCTTGCACAATACGGCATGTACGACATCGAAGAAAGCCGGATGAAGCAGATCACTGATGATTATATCAACAAGGAAGGAAATGCAGGCCGACTTGAAAAATCGATTCTTGACGACAAAGTTTTCCGCCAGCTGAAAACACAAATGAAACTAGACGTTTCTGAACTCAATTATGCTGACTTTACTGCCAAACTGATGGAGAAAACACAGCATGAGTTGGAACACCACCATTGATTGGTAAAAAGTTCAATAGTTTATTAGTTCAATAGTTTAATACCTAACCGGGTAGATTGCGATGTAGCAATTTTCATCTTGGGTTTTCTATGCTAACATTCATCTTTCTGCATTTTTCCTGTTAATAAATAAGTGAACGGTAAAATATTTTCACATTCTGTTCGTCTATTTTTGAAAACCTTTTAAAAACATCAAACCCCAAACCCAAAAACTCAAACTGCTATGAAATACGGAGAAGAATTTCGCAAGTATGCCACCAAACACATGGGCATTAACAGTCTAACTGTTGATAGATTTACATCATCTGTGAATGCAGATTATATCTCTCCCACCATTATTGAGGAGCGTCAACTGAATGTAGCAAGTATGGATGTATTCAGCCGGCTGATGATGGATCGCATTATTTTCCTTGGAGTAGGCATCAATGATTACGTAAGCAATGTAATCCAGGCCCAACTGTTATTCCTTGAAAGCGTGGATGCTAAAAAAGACATACAGATATATATGAACAGCCCGGGTGGATCTGTTTATGCCGGATTGGGTATTTACGATACCATGCAGTTCATTCAGCCAAACATCGCCACCATCTGTACAGGAATGGCAGCGAGTATGGCTGCAGTGCTGATGTGTGCAGGAGAAAAAGGAAAACGTTCAGCGCTTCCGCATGCCCGCATCATGATCCACCAGCCAATGGGCGGTGCAGAAGGACAAGCCAGCGACATTGAAATTACAGCCCGTGAAATCCAGAAGCTGAAGAAAGAACTTTATGAGATCATCGCTACTCACAGTGGACAAACGAATGAAAAAGTATGGGCCGACAGTGACCGCGATTATTGGATGACAGCACAGGAAGCAAAAGATTATGGAATGGTGGATGAAGTGTTGATAAGGAAAAAATAAAAAAGCCCATCCTAACCTTCCCGAAGGGAAGGAACAAAACCAAAACCGTCTCGCCTAATGGGGAGGCGGTTTTTGGGGGTGAATGGCATCCTGCAAACATGCCGCATAGAGTTAAAACTTTTTGTTTTACTTTTGAAACGTGAAAAAAAACCTGTCCATCCTGTTGATGCAAACGACATTTCTTTTTTGCTTTTCTGTTCATCCTCATTTTTCTTTTGCACAAAAGAATATCACAACCTACCACAAGGACAGCACCATTGCACTTACCCGCGATTCCAGAATAGATGACCTGATCACCAAGCAAAAAGACAATAACACGCTGAAACAATCCATGCCCGGCTATAGGGTGCAGATATATTTCGGTGGTGTTCGCCAGAAAGCAGCTGAAATAAAACTTGATTTTACCGGCAAACACCCTGAAATTTCATCTTATCTTACTTACCTGGCACCTAATTTTAAGGTTAGGGTGGGTGATTTTCGTACGCGGCTTGAAGCACAGGGCTTTTTAAAATCTATTGAAGGGCAATATTCAACATGCTTTATCGTGCAGGATGAAATAAAATTGCCAGTCCTGAAGTAGGATTCCATCTGGTTTTGAGATCATTCATGAAGATGATCAATCAGACCTCTTTTCATCAAATATTTCTTAAAAACAGCATTGCCGAACCGATAGGAAGTTTACCTTTGCCGACTCAAAAATTTATTGTCTAATCCAAAATCAAATTCAAATGAAAAAATTCTATTCTCTGATCTTATTGATGGTGCTCGGACCATTGTTTTCTTTCGGGCAAGCTCCGTTTTCTCAAAAAACAAAAGTTTCTGCTTTAAGTGCTTCCGGTAAAGCTGCAACAGTAAAACAAACCAGGCATACATTGCCGGTATTAAACAATTCATCTGCTGCAAAACATGTTCAACCCGGCAACCAGGTTCAATTCGTTTTTTCTGATAACTTTGATATGCCAAGTGATACTGACGCACTTGCAGCCCGCGGTTACCATACCTATTTCCGTGGTGGCGGTACACAGGATGGCCCAACATGGTTTACAGGTACTTCAGCCATTCCTGCACATTCAGGTGCTGCAACAAGCTATGTAGCTGCAAATTACCAGGTAGTTACCGGAACAAACAATATTGATTCTTGGCTGGTATTGCCGGCACTAAACCTTGCAACCACTGATATTATTTCATTCTGGTGTTCAAGTATTGTCGGCTCTACATTCCCTGACTCAGTTAAAGTCATGTATTCTGCTGCAGGTGATTCAGTGCCGGAGGCAACAACTTGGGTATTGGTAGATGATTTCAACGCATCAACAGCCGGTTGGGAACAAAAAATCTACAACGTACCAACTGCAAGTGCTACAGGAAGATTTGCGATCCGTTATGCTGTTGTTGACGGAGGACCTCAGGGTGCAAACAGTAATTTTATCGGCATTGACGATTTGAATGTAGGAGCATTACCGGCTGACGACATCGGAATGGTACCGGGTTACCCAAGTCAGTATACAATGATTCCATTGACACAAGTACAACCAATTGATCTATCTGCATCGGTTACAAATGTTGGTGGAAATGTTGAAACAAATGTTGGTTTCACTGCCAATGTCCATCTTTTTCAGGGTGGAATAGGCTGGACAACGGTTTTTAATGGGTTGAGTACTACAGCTGCTACTCTGAATTCAGGAGCAACCACTGCTGCTTTGTCAGCAGGAATTTTTAATATTACAGATACCGGGGTCTATGCTTTTGAATATATTTCCTTTATGGACAATGTTGATTCTATAAGCTCAAACGATACTTTACTAAATTACGTAGTGGTAAGTGATACAACTTATGCACGTGATGAAGCTGCAATTACCGGACTGGTTGACAACTCACTTGGATTCAATGCAAATACAGGAAACCTTGGAAACATTTATGATGCAAACGCCGGCTTAATTGTGAAATCAATTTCTTTCTTCTGTGCTGCACCTACAGAAGCAGAACAGGTTACTGCAAGCATGTACTCCATTACAGGTGGATTGCCTGACGTAAATCTTGGCACCTCTGCGCCTTATACATTTACTGCTGATGATAATACTAATGGTGTATTCTTGACACTTCCTTTGCCGACACCTGTTGCTGTTGCTGCAGGCCAGCAGTTTTATGTAGGTGCTGATCAGCTTGGTCAAAGCAATCTTACTCTTGGCTTCAACAGTAATGTATTTACTGACAATACTGTTTTCTTCCAGGTTGCAGGCGGTGGATGGCTTGAGATCAATGTTGGAACAGGTGGCGCTTTCATCGGATCATTCCTTGTTCGCGCAAATCTTGATTTGTATGATCAGGTTTCTGAATCAGCGTTCGCAAAAGAAATCAGCGTGTTCCCTAATCCTTCTAATGGCAAGTTGTATATCCACAACAATGGTCAAAAAGAAAACATGACGGTAACAGTTTTCAACAATCTCGGACAAACTGTTTACAACGGAACTTTCTCTCAAATGTCAACTGCAGTAGTTGATCTTACAAAAGAGGCAGCCGGCGTGTACAGCGTTCAGGTTAAATCAGACAAAGAAATCACTACCAAATCAGTGGTTATTTCAAACAGATAAATCCGGGTTTAACGGAAACAAAAAGACCCTCTTGCATCGGCGAGAGGGTCTTTTTTTATGTCTTGGATCTATGACAGGAAGAAAATTTCGAATATCGAATAAAGAATGTTGAATGATGAAATAAGTACAATACTTCGAGATTCGATTTTCCCCGTCCGTACCGGCACGGGCGGGCTTGTTCGATATTCATTAATAAGTCTTAAATCCATGACCTCCTTCCTAAAAAGCGGAAAGTTGACATGTAGCAACTCATTATTATTCTGAAATTATTTTGTGGTGCCTGATGCCACTTAAGGAATAGACGTAACGATCTTTTTTTGTCTATTTTTTTTCACACCACTTTCTTAATACTCTGTGCCAGCTTGGAGGCAAAAATAAAACCGTTCAGTTCCTTATTGTCCGTCCGGAGAATTTCTTCTGCCGTTCCCTCCCACCATTTTTTTCCCTGATGCAGGTAGGTGATCTTGTCTCCGATTTCCAGCACAGAATTCATATCATGAGTATTAATCACAGTCGTAATATCATACTCCAGCGTGATCTCTTTAATCAGGTTGTCAATGACGATGGAAGTTCTGGGATCTAGTCCGCTATTGGGTTCATCACAGAAAAGGTATTTCGGATTTGGCGCGATGGCACGTGCAATAGCAACCCGCTTTTTCATCCCTCCGCTCAACTCCGAAGGTTGAAGGCTATTAACATTAACAAGGTTTACACGGTGCAGGCAAAAATTAACACGATCCATTTTTTCCGCGTAACTCATGTCTGTGAACATTGAAAGCGGGAACATCACATTCTTCTCCACATCCAGCGAATCGAACAAGGCGCCACCCTGGAATACCATCCCGATCTCTTTTCTGAAAGGTGTACGCTCCTTAAAATCGAGCGAGGAAAAATTCCTGTTATCGTAAAGAATCTCACCCTCATCAACTTCGAGCAAGCCAACCATGCATTTCATTAAAACGGTTTTTCCAGAGCCGCTGCCCCCAATGACCAGATTAACCTGTCCTTTTCCAAAAACAGATGATACGTCACTTAGAATGTTACGATCTCCAAATCTCTTACTGATGTGCTTTAATTCAATCATACAAGCAGGAGCTGGGTAAGAACATAATCACCAATAAGAATGAGGATACTGCTGTATACAACAGCGTAGGTGCTGGACTTCCCAACCTCAAGCGCACCGCCCTGTGTATGAAATCCATGGTAAGAGGCAACTGTGGTAATGATATATGCAAATACAAATGATTTGATCAGCGCAAATACAACATTGTACGGGATGAAATTATTTTGCAATCCGTAGATAAAATCTGCACTGCTAATTTTTCCTGTCAGGGTACCAGCAAGGTATCCACCCGCTATTCCAAGGAAAGCACTGATAAGGATCACAAACGGGAAGATAAACAATGCCGCTGTTATTTTTGGAAGAACGAGGTATGCAGATGAATTGATGCCCATGATTTCCAGCGCATCGATCTGTTCAGTCACGCGCATTGTGCCGATCTCGCTGGTGATATTCGAACCGATCTTACCCGCAAGCACGAGACAGATAATCGTCGGTGAAAATTCAAGAATGATAGAATCCCGCGCCACAATACCAACGGAATACATTGGAATGAGGGGATTTGTCATGTTATAAATGGTCTGAATGGTAATAACAGCACCTGTAAATACGGAAACGAGCGCGACAATGCCCAAACTTCCATACCCGAAATTATCGCATTCACGTAGGAATTGCTTCCAGTAAATCGAAAATTTTTCCGGCTTGGTCATCATACGCTTCATAAAAAGCCAGTATTGCCCGAAATGAAATAACCACCTCATTATTCCAATATTTAGCGGCTGAAATTACACAAAAGAACCTTCCTGAAAGATTTGAAGCAAACATTCATCAACGAAATGCGTTAGAGCATTATCTTTACATCAATGAAAATCAACAAAATCATACTTTTCATTTTTGCCTTGTTTATCACGGCCTCGTTGAGCAGTTGTTTCATATTCAAAAAGAAGTGTGATTGTCCGAAATTCAGCCGTAGTCAAATCCCTCAGCAAAAAAACAGCTGAATATTATGGTGGAATTTTTCTTCCTCCATCCGGTCAAAAGTTCATTTATATTTGTCTTCCGGCTCGTTTTAATTTTTTTACTTTTACAGCCCTTTTAAAATTTCATTCGCATTGTTGCTATCTGAATTAAGGCGCGGAGACAAGGCCATTATTGATTCCTTTACTGATTACGAAGCATCCCTGAAATTGCTTGAGATGGGCTGTATTCCGGGGGAACAAATTGAAGTTATCCGTATTGCACCCCTGGGAGATCCCATTGCAATTCTTGTTGCAGGATATCTGCTAAGTATGAGAAGAGAGGAGGCTGCGGTGGTAGTGGTTAAGAAGGTTGGTTAGTTGATTGGTTGATTGGTTGATTTGAAGATTGGAAAATGGAAAATGGAAATATTGAAATGGTGAGAATTAATACGAATATTATGAAAACGCCCTCGGTTTTTATTTGGCCACTGTCAATTGCCATTTTGCTTTCTCATTCTTCACTTTTTTATCCGAAAACAAAATAACGCCCGCATTTCACTTGTCATCCCCCACCCTTCATATAGCCCTTGTAGGAAATCCCAATAGCGGGAAAAGCACGGTATTCAATGAACTCACGGGGCTGAATCAAAAGGTGGCAAATTTCCCCGGAGTTACTGTCGATAAGAAAATCGGTTTAGCGACATTGATAGACGGAAACGGAAAAAAAATTGAAGCCGAATTCATTGACCTGCCTGGAATATACTCGCTGTATCCAAAATCCATTGACGAAGAGATTCCATTCCGGATCATATGCGACCCGAACAATGAACTGCACCCTGATGCTGTGATCATTGTTGCAGACGGAACCAACCTGAAAAGAAATTTTTTCCTCTGCTCTCAGGTGATCGACCTGAAAATTCCTGTTGTACTCGTGATCAACATGGCTGACATGATGCGCGACAAGGGTCTGCAGGTAGATTTCGAAGCCGTTTCCCGAAAGCTCGGTGTACCTGTAATCCCGATGAATGCACGCAAGGGAGAAGGGCTGGAAGAATTAAAAAAAGCGCTCACCCAAAAGCTTCCAGTCCCGCAAATCGATTTTCTTGACATCCGTTCCTATGCCCCTGAAGTAGTGGATGGTATTCGTGCCACAATCAATTCAAGCAGTCACTACGATGCATTCCTTGCTGCCAACAACCTGCACATCATTACTGATTTTGAAATGCAGAAGAATAAAAAAGACAAGATCAGGGAAATCTGCGAAACACATCAATTTGATTCAAGGAAGATGCAGGCCCGCGAATCCATTGAACGGTATAAAAAAATTTCTGCCTTGATGAATGAAACTGTGAGGCAGACCGGCGCGCTTCGCAAGTCTTACACACATGCCATCGACAATGTGCTCACACACAAAATTTTCGGTTATGCAATTTTTCTGACCATTCTATTTATCATCTTCCAGTTCATATTTGCATTTGCTTCCTACCCGATGGATTTGATCGATACCGGATTTGCATGGCTCAATGGAAAAGTCAAAGAAGCATTGCCATCAGGAGTTATCAATGACCTGGTCGTAAATGGTATCCTTGCCGGCCTCAATGGCATTGTGGTTTTTATTCCGCAGATCGCTTTGCTTTTTTTCTTCATCGCTATACTTGAAGATACGGGGTATATGGCACGTGTAAGTTTTATCATGGACAAACTCATGCGGGGGTTTGGACTGAATGGCAAATCAGTTATTCCACTCATGAGTGGTGTGGCCTGCGCTGTACCAGCCATTATGAGTACACGTACAATCCAAAACTGGAAAGAACGCATCATCACAATTTTCGTAACTCCGCTGATGAGTTGCTCTGCGAGACTGCCGGTTTATACTCTACTCATTGCACTGATCATCCCAAACCATTATTACTATGGATTAAACCTGCAGGGAATGGTGCTAATGCTGATGTACCTTATCGGTTTCATTGCAGCTATCGGCAGCGCTTATATTCTAAAAAAATTGATCCGGGCCAAGGAGAGAAGCTATTTTATGATGGAATTGCCATTATACAGAGTTCCGCGATGGAGCACAATTGGCCTTCACATTATTGAAAAGGTAAAGGTATTTCTCTTTGATGCCGGTAAGGTCATCATATCTATCAGCATTATTCTTTGGGTGCTTTCATCATTCGCCCCGGGAAACAGCTTTAAAACCATTGAAGAAAAATACCGGAAACCCGAGTACACTTCGATGTCGGCCCAGGAAATTGAACGGAAAATTCAGAGCGAAAAACTAGAGTCGTCTTATGCAGGAATTATGGGACGAGTGATTGAACCGGCTATCAAACCAATTGGATTTGACTGGAAGATTGGCATTGCGCTGATCACTTCATTTGCTGCACGTGAGGTCTTTGTAGGTACGATGAGCACTATTTACAGTGTTGGTGATGAAGGTAAAACCCAATTAACCCTCAAGCAAAAAATGCAAAATGAATTGAATCCGGAGACTGGATTGCCAAGATATACACTTGCAGTTGGCTTATCTCTGATGCTTTTTTATGCATTTGCAATGCAATGTATGAGCACAATTGCTGTGGTATTCAGGGAATCCAAAGGAAGCCGTTGGCCGCTCATCCAGTTCATTTATATGTTTGCTCTGGCCTATGCAAGCAGTTTGCTGGTATACCAGTTGTTGAAGCCATAATTGCGCTCCATTAATAGCAGCAAACACTTAAAATTTGACAATTTCCGGCTTGTCATTTCTCTAATTTAATTACTTTTGCGCCTCCTAAAAAGCATTCGCAAAATTCGCATTTCGTAAATTCGTAACTATTAGCTATTCGTACTATGTCATATTTATTCACATCAGAATCAGTTTCAGAAGGGCATCCGGATAAGGTTGCTGACCAGATCAGTGATGCACTCATTGATAACTTTCTTGCTTTCGATCCAATGGCCAAAGTGGCTTGCGAAACATTCGTTACTACCGGTCAGGTTGTTTTGGGTGGCGAAGTAAAATCAAAAGTGTACCTCGATGTACAAAAGATCGCACGTGATGTGATCACCCGTATCGGCTATACGAATAGCGAATACATGTTCGAAGCTAATTCATGCGGCATTTTCTCTGCCATCCACGAACAAAGTAGCGACATCAATCAGGGAGTTGAACGTAAAAATAAAGAAGACCAGGGCGCCGGTGACCAGGGCATGATGTTCGGATATGCCACCAATGAAACGGACAATTACATGCCGCTTCCTTTGGACCTTGCGCACAAAATCCTTTTTGAGCTCGCTGCCATTCGAAAAGAAGGCAAGCAGATGAAGTACCTGCGCCCCGACAGCAAAAGCCAGGTGACCATCGAATACAGTGATGATCATAAACCACAAAGAATAGATTCCATCGTTGTGAGTACTCAGCACGATGAATTTGTAAAAGCGAAAAATAATTCACCTGAAGAACGCCTGCGTGCACAGAAAGCAATGCAGGCCGTAATCACAAAGGATATCCTCAACATTGTTATTCCACGCGTAAAAAAGACACTGAAAGCATCGCTGCAAAAATTGTTTACAGGAAGCATCACATATCACATCAACCCAACTGGTAATTTTGTGATCGGTGGCCCTCACGGAGATACAGGCCTTACCGGACGTAAGATCATCGTTGATACTTATGGCGGACGCGGAGCGCATGGCGGAGGCGCTTTTTCAGGAAAGGATCCGAGTAAGGTGGATCGTTCAGCTGCATATGCTACCCGTCACATTGCAAAAAACCTGGTAGCCGCCGGTGTTTGTGATGAGATTCTCGTACAGGTTTCATATGCCATCGGTGTTGCGAAACCATGTGGTATTTATGTCAATACCAGCGGTACCTCCAAAGTGAATATGACCGATGGCGAAATTGCCAAAAAGGTCGAAGAAGTTTTTGATATGCGTCCTTACTTTATTGAGCAACGCCTGAAGCTGCGTAATCCCATTTACAGTGAAACTGCAGCCTATGGTCATATGGGTCGCGAACCACAGGTTGTAGAAAAAACCTTTGTATCACCGGATGGAAAAATCATCAAAAGAAAGGTTGAACTGTTTACCTGGGAGAAACTCGACTATGTAGAAAAAGTGCGCAAGGCCTTTGGTACAGGAAAAACCAAATCCAAAAAGTCAATGGAATTGGAATTGGTATAAACGACTTCAATGATAAAAAAGGGCTCTTTCGAGTCCTTTTTTATTGCTTCAGGATTCCGGAATTCGTACATTTCCATTAAAGAATATTTACAGTCCACCACCTTCCCAAAAATAAAAGGCATAAAATGATGTTGGATTTGGCCCATGCGGGAAGAAATCTTTCAATACCAGAAGGGATTTCAAACAAATTAATTAGTTTTTTATTCCTTTGAAAAAATCCTGTAGGTTTGCTTAAGCGAAATGCCTTATGAACCTGAAAAATTATTCCGTTCAAAAATTAAAATCCGAACTTCTTTACATTGTACAGAAGCACAGCGAGGATATTAATTTCAGGCTTTTCTTTTTTGGGTCACGGGTTAGGAAAGAGGACGCTGATGACCGTGCCGACATTGATGTTGGTTATGAAGGAGCTAATAAGCTTTCCATTCGCACCTTACGGAAGATTAAAGAGGAAATAGAGGATATCCGCACGATTTACAAAATCGACTTTGTTGATTTCAACCGCACCTCATCTTCGTTTAAAGAAGAAGCGAAGCAATATCTAGAAATAATTCAGTGATGAGTGCATTCGAAAAATCGTCTATACAATATTTTTCTGCATTAAAGCGGCTTGAGGAAGTGCTTCAAATTCCGGCTGATGATATAATCCGGGATTCTGCAATCCAACGATTTGAATTCACCATCGAACTTGCATGGAAATGCATCAAACTTTTCCTTGAAGAAAAAAAAGGAATAGTATGCCGTGCTCCGAAAGACTGTCTGCGACTTGCATTTCAACATGGGTTAATTGACTATGATGAATTCTGGCTTGACATGATTGATATGCGGAACATGACAGCACATTCTTATGATGAGCAGATCTCGAAAGAGATTTATAGTGAATTGAAAAATGCCCTTCGGCGTTTCAGAAAACTCAAAGAAGCCCTTCAACAGAAATGAGTAAGACTCGAATGCGTTTATGTTTCTTTTTTTTAATTTTTTTTTAATTGCATGCACAAATTCAGAAAGGAAAAAGGAAAAACATCCTGTTGAAATCGTAGCGGCAGTATCAGGAAGGTTAAATGCGGATGTGAAGCAAATTTCCCTGGCAGGATTTTCAGGAGGAGCAAAAGTTGCGCTGGTGGCGGCATCACAGTCATCTTCCCTCCTATCCATTATTTATTGCGGCGCCGGGTTGCCACAAATTCCTCAGCAACTTTCGAAAATACTTTTTACTGGATCCGTTTCCGGGCCATGGAAAATAAAATACAGCCGCTGGATGAAAGCATGGTACGGGCCTTCATCAAACTAAATTCAAAACCTTCTCCTGATCCAATGCTGGAGGAATTACGATTGAAGAAATTAATTGGGTTCCTTGGTGGTGTGGTTGATATCTCAGAATACACATCTTCTCTTTCCTCTCTGACAAAACAAAGAAGGGGCTATCCAATCAATTACGGAAGCAATAAATTATGGATTCAAAGACAGATCAAAACTGATTTCAGAACCGGCTTTTGCCTTTATCAGCAATACCCCTGAGTTCAATGAACTGATCAGGAAGATCAAATAATATCCGGCAATGGCTTTTTCAGCTTCACCACTGAATGCACATTTTTGTTTGCCAGCTGTCCGCAGGCAGCGTCAATATCTTTTCCGCGACTTCTCCTGAGGTTGACGATGAATCCACGGCTGTGCAGGTAATTTTTAAAAGCAGTCAGTTTATCGTCACGTGCATTCAGGAAACCCTCATTATCGATCGGATTGTACTCTATTAGATTGATCTTGCTCGGAACTATTGAAGCAAAATCTGCCAGTTCTTTTGCGTCAATAATTTCATCGTTGAAGTTATTGAAAACAATGTACTCATAAGTAACGTGCTTCTCTGTTTTCGAATAATAGTATCTTAATGCATCAGCAAGCACTTCAAGGTTATTGTGCTCATTGATCGGCATGATCTTATTCCTTTTCTCATCATTCGCCGCATGCAGAGAAAGGGCAAGGTTAAATTTAGCGTTGTCGTCTCCCAACTTTATAATCATCTTTGCAATACCTGCAGTAGAAACCGTAATGCGCTGCTGAGACATTCCTAAACCAATTTGCGCATTGACCAGTTCCACACTTTTAACAACATGCTGATAATTCAACAGCGGTTCTCCCATTCCCATATAAACCACATTTGATAGCGGAATGTTATAGTACTCCATGCTTTGCTTTTTGATCAGGCTTACCTGGTCATAAATCTCACCTGCAGTAAGGTTTCGAACACGTTCCAGTTTTCCTGTTGCGCAAAACTTACATGTAAGGCTGCAACCAACCTGGGATGAAACACAGGCTGTCATTCTGGTATCAGTAGGGATCAGCACACCTTCAACAATATTCCCATCGTAAAGTCTGAAAGCCGTTTTAATTGTCCGGTCATTACTGATCTGAAAAGTATCAATTTCTACAGCGCGGATAGAAAAACTGTTTTCGAGGAGACTCCGCACTTCCAGAGAAAGGTTACTCATTTCTTCAAAAGAACGCGCACTGAATTTCCAGAGCCATTCCCATACCTGTTTGGCACGATATGGTTTCTCACCTTTGGTATTGAAGAAATCCTTTAATTCTTCCTGTGAAAGTTCGCGTATATCGGGAAGTGACAGATCCATTATGTTTCAGATTGACAAAAGCGTTTTCCATGCGTCAGCAACATTGCCTTCATCGAGTAATTTCTTTGCTTGCATGTGTATAAGGTTTTCAATTTCCTCCTTTGTGCCGGTTGAATGGAGAATGGCCTTCATGCTCTCTGCGTTTTTGAGGATTGCAATGTCTTCTGCGGAGGGTAATGCATCAGCATTCCCCAACTGCCCTAGGTTATTCCCGGTTAGAATTTTTGAAAGGCGGATTCGATCCGGAATACGGTCAATGCCCAATCCCAGTTTTGTGTTTGGTTTAGCAACCTCAAACAGTGCTTTCCCCGAAGCACGGCAATAAAGGTCACCTCCCATCCTGGCAACAAGATCGATCTTATCAGGATCAATTTTCCCGGCCTCATTCAGAACGTTTTCATTGATATGCATCAGAAGTATTTCACAAACGATAAGGTTGGCTGCCCCGCCTTCATTTCCTGTTTCTTTAATTTCAAGAACCTTGCATTCCATTTGTACAGGGGATTCCTTTACACGAAAAGGTTTTACCAGTTCTGAAGCGATTGGCGTAAACCCCGCTTTTGTAAATTCATTTACCCCTTTCGGGTACTCGCAACTTGCCAGTGATGTTTGCTGTACCATGGCATAACTCACTGCATTGATCACAACCTCCTTCGTATCATAAATATTCTCAAGGGTATGCTTAATTGTATTGTCACGAACCCTGCGCGCCGGCGAGAATACAATTACAGGCGGATTACTTCCAAAAGCATTGTAAAAGCTGAAGGGGGCCAGGTTGAGAATTCCGTTTTTATCGATTGTACTAGCAAAAGCAATTGGTCTCGGAGCAATGGAAGCAAGCATATATGCATGCATTTGTGCAGCCTTTATTTCCCCCGGCTTAATTGTGAGCATTTTAAAAGGTGATTTTGGCAAAGGTACGCCCATATATTATACCATTACTCAGTTCAAATTAATCCGACAATGTTTCTGGTATAATGCCGATAGAGTAGCTGTTACTGCGTACTACATAGGTTATGCGACATAATAAAGTCGAAATTAAGGTTGACAGATATTCTAAACGCCGCTTAATTAATGACCGAAGTAGTATAGTTCAGCAAAATGAATGATCCTGCAGCAGAGCTGCGAAGTATCTTGCCACGAATTGCACGAATTATCACTAATTGGTGAAAGCTTTGAAATAATGTTTCGTGTAAATTAGTGAAATTCGTGGCTGAAATAATAATTCAACCTCGCCTTAGGCGAGACGAAGAATTTTTTTGATTAAAAAGAAAGCTCCATAAGGAGTCCTGTGGACCGGAAGGCGCATTGGACTTTTGCAGATACCGTATCGGTATTATAAACCGAAAGCCCCCTCCGTTTTACCGGAAGGGGCTTTGGTATTATTAGTTGCTG
>CAYHHK010000051.1:0-24549 GCA_964356415.1 uncultured Flavobacteriales bacterium | reverse complement strand
TCTTTGCAATGATCATTGACCAATGACTTGTGACTTGTGACTTGTGACTTGTGACTTGTGACTTGTGACCATTCCGCCGCGAATATCAGAAAAATGAAGTTAACTGCAGGTTACTTCTGAGCGTTTTCTGCAGGAAATTCTTCAACCGGTAGATCTTTTCTGTAAATCCCGATTAATATGATAAACCATGAAAGAAGCAGGGGGCCGAATATGACGCCGGGGACGCCTAAAAGCTGCAATCCGATAATAACTCCGAAGACTGTAATAAGCGGATGCACGTCTGCAAATTGCTTTTGAAAAACAAAACGAAATACATTGTCGATGGTACCAATGACCAGTATACCAAAAAGCACAATACCGATTCCCTGCCATGCAGCTCCGAAGCTAAATTGATAAATGGCTGCAGGAGCCCAGATGATGGCACTTCCAACAAAAGGAATAAATGAAAAGAATCCTGTCATGATACCCCAGAAGAAAGCATCCTCTATCCCGAATATTAAATAACCGATCCATGCAAACACACCTTGTATTAATGCCAGCAGTGGAGCGCCGATTGCATTCGAATTTGTTTGTGCCCTGAGTTCATTTCCAAGCAGCATGATGTCATCATTTTCCATTGGAATGTATTTGTTGATGGCCTTTTCAAGCTTGCCGGTATTGATCAGCATATAATATAAAACGAAGTACATAATGCCAATATCTGCAAGTACGCTGAGCGTTTCACCCAGAAATTGTGTGATGTATTGCGTTCCTTCTTCCTGGATTGTTTTCAGGTTATCTGCTGAAAATAATTCCCTGCCGGAGAAGGCCCTGAATTTCTCATCGAACGTATGCATCGTTTGCACAAAAAAAGATGAGTCGCTGAACATGACTGTCATCTTGGAAACAAAGAGGTAACTAAATCCCAAAACAGGAAGGAGTATAATGATAAATGATCCAAGCATCAAAGTGATGGCAGCCATTCCGTGCTTCCATTTTTTATGCAGCATTAGCTTTTGCATGAGGGGGCGAAGCAATACATACATGATAATCGCTCCCAGAAATGCATTGAGAAACTGATTCAACTCGATCAAGAGAAAAACAGAAATGATCGCTATGAGTGCCAATGGGAAGTAATGTTTCCAGTTGGTGAGCCGGGAGTTGTTCATGTACAATTTATGTTAAGCTTGATCTTAAGGTTCCAAATTTACAGTATCGATTCCCGTTGCCAAAATATTATTAAACATTACCAGCGATATTCTGTAATCTTTGACAGCAATCCAGTAAAATTTAACTCAATAATCAAACCGCAATGGCAAACAAGGATTTTTTATCACTACTGATGCAGATCTGCAGGATGATGCTTTTCGACACGATCCATCACTGTGGCCAATTGACATCTTATTTCAGACCAATCGGTTCCACGCAACCTGAACTGATGGGACCTACAGCTGAAGTAGAGGAGGCGATGATGGCCAAGATGAACTAGTTCCGGTTGAACAGATTTTTTTCCTACGCGGGCTTTGCGCCTTTGCGTGATATTCATTTTATTGGTGATTAAACCTACATTAGCGCAGCCGAAATTATTCTCATTTATATGAAAAAACTTTCCCTTACACAACGCATTATTCTCTGCCTGCTGCTTGGAATTGTGACCGGTGCAACTTACAGGTATTTTTATCCGGCCCCCGAAAACCTGAAGCCGTTCGCTGAAAATATGCAGCTCCTCAGCGATATTTTTCTACGCCTGATAAAGATGATCATTGCTCCGCTTGTTTTCTCATTGCTGTTTGTCGGCATTGCCAAAGCCGGCGATTCAAAATCAATCGGCAGGATGGGGTTGAAAACGATCGTGTGGTTTACGTTTGCTACGCTGGTGGCTCTTACATTCGGTCTTGCAATTGCCAATTGGTTTGAACCCGGCAAGCATATCGTCTTTGACCTTTCAGAAAAAGTTAGTAGTGAGCCAAAACCATTTATTGCCAAGGAATTCATTGAACGGATTTTTCCTGAGAGCATTGTGGATGTAATGGCCCGCAACCAGATATTGCCTATCATCATCTTTGTCATCTTCTTTGCGTTGGGTACTGCTGCCATGAAAGAAAAAGGAAAGATCATCATTGATTTTTTTGAAGCTGTCGGACATGTGATGCTGAAAGTCACAGACTATGTGATGAAGTTTGCACCTTATGCTGTCTTTGGTGCAGTATCATCGATCATAGCACTCAAAGGACTAGGGATATTGTATGGATATCTTTTTCTGATCTCCTGTTTCTTCGGCGGATTGCTGGTATTTGTTTTTGGTTTTCTCATGCTTGTCTGCATGATGATCAAAATAAATTTTTTCAAACTGCTGAAGGCGGTTAAAGAGCCAACGCTGCTTGCATTTAGCACGGCCAGCAGTGAGTCAGCTATGCCCATGCTGATTGAATCACTGGAAAATTTCGGTTTCAGAAACCGCATTGTCAGTTTTGTATTGCCGTTAGGTTATTCATTCAACCTTGATGGCTCGATCATGTACATGACCTTTGCAACGCTTACGATCGCACAAGCAGCAGGCATGGATATTTCATTGGGTCAGCAAATTTCAATGATGCTGATCCTGCTCGTCTCCAGTAAAGGTATGGCAGGAGTGAGGGGCGCATCCATTGCGGTGATCTCCGGAATGCTGGTTTATTTTAATATTCCACTGCAGAATCTCGCGCTCATTCTGGCCATAGACTGGCTGCTGGACATGGGTCGTTCAGGAACAAACATCATCGGCAATGCTGTTGCTGTAGCGGTTATTGATAAGTGGGAAAGGGATACGCCCGAAGACAAAATATAATCTTGGCGTTTTTTCTTTTTTCTTTACTCTTTACTCTTTCTTCTTGAATCTGCTTGCATCTAATCCGTCCGCAACCTGAATGCATAAGCAATTCTGAAAAGATACCCATCGGTTACATTCATAGAATAATATTCTGAGTCTCCTGATTTGCGGTATCCGCTTCGGTAATTTCTCAGAATAGAATGCCCTGCTTCAATACTGACCACTTGTTTTTTTGTGAGGTAGAAATCAAGGAATAACTTCAGGTGATTGTCATTTACCCGGATAAAACTATGGTCAAATGTGCGGTAGCTGCTTGTTATTGATCTGAACATAATCCCTGCATGCATCGATTTCCGGAATTTATATTCCAGATTCATGCTACCGGGAAGTACGCCAAACAAATTCCATTTGGAATTGATATTCCAGTCTATGCCAATCAGCGGCAAAACAAAGTGATTGAAGAATTCACTGTTGTAATAAACTCCGATTTTGTACTTCAGAGTTTCTTTTCTTTTATAGGATGTTAACATTGCTCCTCCATATTGCATGTCATGCTGTGCAATACCATTATCTAATTGCGAGCTAACCCGAGGGATAAAAACAAAGGCTGTTTTCCACTTTGTATCCCACCTGTGCAGCCAGGTGATTGGCAAATAACCAACATGGAATTCCCTGTCAACAAACGACAAAGGAAAAATCATCCTGAAATTTTCATAAACAGGATTGATAACGATGTAATCACTATCAATTTTTATAGGAATGTTCAGGGATAATCCTGCAAGATCAGTATAAACGGTATTATTGTTATTCGGTTTATCCGCAGCACTATATTGATAATAAGCTGATGCAATGTCAATAAATGGTTGGGTATATCCCCACATTGGAATCAATACAATTATCAGTAACACCTTTTTCATGGCAGAGATTTCGGCGCAAGATAAATAATCCTCATTCCAATATTTTTCGTTGGAAAATTCAGGACCAAAAGTGCCACAATCCCGATACCTGCCCGACTGCCCGCCCGGATGAATCGGTCGGACGGGCGTCATTCAGGCGGGGCTTTCGTGATCACGAATTGTCACAAAGCCCATGCATACAAATTAATTGGTGTTAATTAGTGAAATTCGTGGCGAGCGAAGGATAACGTTATGTACTTTCGCATTCCATTTTTAGGAAATTACCGTGACAAAGAAAATCCGCACCGCACTCATTTCAGTTTATCATAAAGACAATCTCGAACCGGTCATCAGGCAGCTTCATACACTTGGCGTTAAGCTCATTACCACCGGTGGCACACAGCAGTTTATTGAAAAACTTGGAGTACCTGTAACAACGGTTGACTCAATAACTGATTATCCCCATATCCTCGGCGGACGCGTAAAAACCCTTCACCCAAAAATTTTCGGTGGAATACTCAGAAGAGATGAGAATGAAAGTGACTGTAAAGAAGTTGAACAATTTCAGATTCCTGCCATAGACCTCGTTGTAGTTGACCTTTATCCGTTTGAAAATACAGTAGCGGCGGGAGGTAGCCATGCTGAGGTGATCGAAAAGATCGACATCGGAGGTATTTCTCTTATCCGTGCGGCAGCAAAAAACTACAATGACGTTTTGATCATTTCTTCCAGGGACCAGTATGCTTTTCTGCTTGATATTCTTGAAAAGAAAAAGGGAGAATCAACTATTGATGACCGGAAGCTGATGGCCACCCATGCTTTCAATACCACCTCTCATTACGACACTGTCATCTTCAACTATTTTAATAAGGACAGAAAATTACCTGCTTTTAAACATAGCGTCCTTGACTCCAGGCCTCTCAGGTATGGAGAGAATCCGCATCAACAGGGAATATTTTATGGCAAGTTTGATGAGCTCTTTGAGCAGTTGCATGGAAAAGAAATTTCCTACAACAACCTGCTTGACATTGATGCTGCCGTTTCGTTGATGGCTGAATTCAACGAACCTACCTGCGCAATCCTGAAACACAACAATGCCTGTGGCGTTGCATCGCGAGATTCGATTTTAAATGCCTGGAATGATGCACTGACAGGCGATCCTGTTTCAGCTTTCGGCGGGATCATCATCGTAAACAGAAATGTGGATAAGGCAGTGGCTGAGGAAATGAACAAACTTTTCTTCGAAGTCCTGATCGCTCCCTCTGTGTCTCCGGATGCCCTGGAAGTATTGAAGCAGAAAAAGAACAGGATCATACTGTTGCAAAAAAAGACAGCGCTTCCGGCAAAACAATTCCGTTCCCTGCTGAACGGGGTAGTTGAACAGGACAGGGATTCAAAGACTGAATCGGCTGCCGACATGAAAACGGTTTCTGAAATTGCACCGGATGCGAAGCAGTTTTCTGATATGGAATTTGCAAACAAACTTGTGAAGCATACCAAGTCGAATACAATTGTGCTGGCAAAAAACAAACAGTTGCTGGCCAGCGGAACAGGGCAGACTTCCCGTGTAGATGCGCTTCAACAGGCAATTGCAAAAGCGGGACATTTTAATTTTGAGCTTAAGGGTGCTGTGATGGCAAGCGATGCATTCTTTCCTTTTCCTGATTGCGTGGAAATCGCAGACAAGGCAGGTATTGCAGCTGTGATTCACCCGGGGGGATCGGTTAAGGACCAGGAATCAATAGACTATTGTAATAAACACCGGATGGCAATGGTCATTACCGGGATAAGGCACTTTAAGCACTAAATACAGGCATCTGAACTTCCTTAGGCTTCCTTTGTTGAGCTATCAGTAAATTTTATTTCGTCTTTCAGCTTAAGACGGAACTTCCTTTAACCAAATTCGTATAGATTTTTTCAAATAACCAGTAACTTTTAACGTATAATTATCCCCCATGGGACTCTTCGACTTTCTTACTCAGGAAATTGCCATTGACCTCGGTACCGCAAATACCCTGATTATTCATAACGACAAAGTAGTGGTGGACGAGCCGAGTATCGTTGCCATTGACCGCCAGACATCCAAGGTACTTGCAGTAGGCAAGCAGGCCATGATGATGCATGGCAAAACCCACGAAAACATCAAGACCATCCGTCCTTTAAAAGACGGTGTGATCGCCGACTTTGATGCTGCTGAACACATGATCCGCGGGATGATCAAGATGATCAATCCAAGCAAAGGTCTCTTTCAACCCTCTTTGAAAATGGTGATCTGTATCCCGTCGGGCATTACAGAGGTTGAAAAACGCGCTGTACGCGACTCTGCAGAACATGCAGGTGCGAAGGAGGTATATCTGATCCATGAACCCATGGCCGCTGCCATCGGTATCGGTATTGACGTAGAGGAGCCGATGGGGAATATGATCATTGACATAGGTGGTGGTACCAGTGAAATTGCAGTCATCGCCCTTGGCGGAATCGTTTGTGACCAGTCTATCCGCGTTGCCGGTGACGGTTTTACAAATGACATTTGGGATTACATGCGCAGGCAACACAATATTCTTATTGGGGAAAGATCAGCTGAAAAGATAAAGATCGAAGTCGGATCTGCTTTGCCTGAACTAGAGAACCCGCCACCTGATTATGCTGTTCATGGACGTGACCTGATGACAGGAATTCCCAAAGAGATCACTGTTAGCTATACTGAAATTGCACATGCACTCGACAAATCAATTTCAAAAATTGAAGAGGCGATCCTGAAGGCACTTGAATTGACTCCTCCTGAATTGTCGGCCGATATTTACCGCACCGGGATTTACCTCACCGGCGGAGGCGCCTTGCTGCGCGGATTGGACCAGCGGATTTCACTGAAGACAAAGCTCCCTGTTCACGTGGCTGAAGACCCTCTTCGTGCCGTTGTAAGGGGAACCGGAATCGCGTTAAAGAACATCGGAAGATTCAAATTCCTGATCCCATAATTCTGGTTTGCAATACACAGTTTGCAGTTGGCAAGTAATTATAGTTCATCTGTATTACTTGCTGCTTTCTGCGAAATTTATCCGATCTCAAATTCTTTGAACCGGATTTTATGACTACTTGTTTTCTTGCCAACTGCATACTGCCTACTGCCTACTGACCAATGCGTTCGCTTTTCCTCTTCCTCTGGCGTTATAATTTCTTCCTGCTGTTCCTGGTGATGGAATCGTTTAGCATTTTTCTCATTCTCCGCAACAGTAATTTTCATCACGCCAGTTACATCAATAGCACAAATGCTGCTGCTGCTAAGATAAACGGTACCGTTAGTGCCATTACCGAATACATTAACCTGGCTAAAGCGAATGAGGCATTGTCGAGGGAAAATGCTGCACTTCACAGTCTTTTGCCGGGATCATTTTACATTGACAGTGTTTTAAAGCAGCTGGTCACCGACACACTGCACAAACAACAATATACCTTTGTAACAGCCAAGGTGATAAATAATTCTGTCAACAGGAGAAACAATTATCTTACACTCAACAAAGGAGGTTTGCAGGGCATTAAACCGGAAATGGGTGTTGTGTGTGCACAGGGAATTGTGGGGATTGTGAAGGATACGGGTGCGCATTTTTCTTCAGTACTTTCATTGTTGCACAAAGATATCCGCATCAGTGCCATGGTAAAAAAGAACGGTTACATTGGATCACTGGCATGGGATGGATTTGATTTTCGCCGTGCAGTACTGAAGGATATTGCATTACACGTAAAACTTGCAATGGGTGATACTATAGTGACAAGTGCATTCTCCTCTATTTTTCCTGAGGGAATTATGATCGGAGTTGTGGAAAAATTTGTAACGAAGGAAGGCGATAAATTTTATACTATCAATGTCCGGCTATCAACAGATTTCAGCAATCTATCCTCCATCTATATCGTCGAAAACTTGATGAAGGCAGAGCAACAATTACTCGAAGAAAAACAAATAGATGATCGTTAAAGTATTCAATAATGTAAAAAGATTTCTGTTCCTGATGCTGCTGCAGGTGATGGTGCTGAACCATGTTCAATGGAGTGGTTTTGTGAACCCATACATCTACATTTTGTTCATTATGATGCTTCCTTTGGAGACTCCTAAATGGGCATTACTGCTCTTGGGTTTTACCACCGGTTTGATCATTGACATGTTTGGCAATACAAGCGGTCTTCATGCGGCTTCTGCAACATTGCTGGCATTTGCAAGGCCCGGTGTGTTGAACCTGATTTCACCGCGCGACGGCTATGAACCTGAAACCACTTTAACTCCGCAAAATATGGGAATCAAATGGTTCCTTGCCTATGTTATTATGCTTACTTCCATACATCATTTTTTCTACTTTTATCTGGAGGTGTTCAGGCTGAGTGAGTTTTTCTTCACTTTCTTCAAAGCATTGCTCAACAGTACCATTACAATTGGGATCATTATTATCGGAATTTATTTATTCGGAAAACAGCCCAAAGCCAATGAACGTTTCACAGGGTAGAAGTTCAGTTATCCTCCTCATTTTTTTCTTTGTGGGATTTATTTTCCTCATCCGCCTCTTTACAATTCAGGTTATTGATGACAGCTACAAAGCTTCTGCTGATGACAATGCGATTCGCAAAGTGACTGAATATCCGGCGCGCGGATTAATTTATGATAGAAAGGGAAAACTTCTTGTGTACAATGAACCTGTTTACGATCTGATGATCGTTCCGAAACAGTCAAAAAATACGGATACTGCTCAGTTCTGCAAACTTGTAAGGATTACATCTTCAGAATATGCGGATCTGTTTCGAAAAGCAAAAAATTATTCGCAGGTTAAACCTTCAATTTTTATCAAGCAACTGAGCGTTGAAACCTACGGAACCCTGCAGGAAGTGCTTTTCAAATTTCCCGGCTTCTATGTGCAGCCTCGTACGCTTCGCAAATACCCTGATCCGATGGCGGCTCATTTGTTTGGATACATTGGTGAAGTTGATACCAACATCACAAAAAAAGATACATATTACAAGGAGGGTGACTACATAGGCAAAAGCGGAATCGAACAGTCGTATGAAAAGGTATTGCGTGGAAAGCGTGGAAACCGTACGATGCTGGTTGATGTATTCAACCGGGAGAAGGGCAGCTTCCATGAAGGAAAGTTTGACACAGCGGCAGTGGCCGGGCAAAATCTTACACTCTCTCTTGATGCAACGCTTCAGGCATACGGAGAAAAACTTTTTCAGAACAAAGTTGGTGGCGTTGTGGCTATTGATCCGACTTCAGGAGAAATTCTCGCTTGCATAAGCAGTCCGGGTTATGATCCCAATCTGCTCGTTGGCCGGATGCGGACAAAGAATTATGCAACTCTTTTGTTTGAGCCAACAAAACCATTATTCAACAGGGCATTGATGGCATATTATCCGCCGGGCTCTACATTCAAACTCATCAATGATCTGATCGCTGAACAAGAGGGTGTATTGTTCCCTAATACCGCTTACTATTGTGATGGGGGTTACCATATGGGAAGCCAGACTGTTAAATGTGATGCAAGACATGGTTCTCTTACCTTACAAATGGCCATTGCCCATTCATGCAACACGTACCATTGCTACGTTTTTAGAAGTACAATTGATCAAAAAAAATTCAAAACTGCGGAAGAGGGATACCTGAACTGGAGAAATCACGTTCTGTCTTTCGGCATTGGAAAGCGGTTATTCAGCGATCTTCCTCAGGAACTTAAAGGGAATGTTCCTTCCATTGAATATTATGACCGCTATTTTGGTAAAGGAAGATGGAAGTCTTCTACTGTTGTTTCGCTGTCCATCGGGCAGGGAGAACTAGGCACCACTCCTTTACAAATGGCAAACACGATGTGCATCATTGCCAATAAAGGATATTACTATGTTCCCCATATTGTAAAGGCCATCAGTGACTCCGCAGGCATTTCACAGCATTTTCTTGAAAAGCAATACACTGATGTGAATCCGAAATATTTTGATATTGTTATTGACGGAATGGAAAGCGTCGTCGAATCAGGAACAGCAGCCGGTTCTAAGATCAAAGACATTGTTGTTTGCGGAAAAACAGGAACATCGCAGAATCCGCATGGAAAGGACCATTCCCTTTTTGTTGGTTTTGCGCCGAAGGAAAATCCGAAAATAGCCATCGGCATCATGGTGGAAAATGGTGGCTGGGGATCTGATTGGGGTGCCCCCATTGCAACTCTCATGATTGAAAAATACCTACGCGACTCTATTTCAAGGCCTGAACTGGAGAAACGGATGTTTGAAGGCGTAGTCCTGCCCAAAATATACATGGAGGAAAAGCTGAAAGAAGATAAAAAGAAACAGGAGAGGAAAGACTCACTCGCAACAAAAGTGGTGGTTGCCAAAAGTAAAAATTGATGTATTAATGCATGCGTAACCAGGGAAGAATATTACAGAATATAGACCGTTGGATGGTGGCAATTTTTCTATTGCTTGTGGCCATGGGATGGGTCAGTATTTATGCTTCGGTTTACAATGATGAACACCAGAGCATATTTGACCTTTCACAGAACTACGGCAAACAGGCGATCTGGATTGGCGGATCATTGCTGATAGCACTCAGCATTCTAATTATTGATGGAAAATTTTTTGCAGCATTTTCATATCCCATTTACATCATTTTTATTCTTCTTTTACTCGTGGTGCTTGTGGTTGCTAGGGATGTAAAGGGTGCTGTCAGCTGGATTGATATCGGAAGTTTTAAATTGCAGCCCAGTGAGTTTGCCAAGTTCGCAACAAATATGGCGCTCGCTAAATTCCTGAGTACACTTGACATCAGGATGAAAGACTTGAAAACCAAAATCGTCTCATCACTTATCATTGGTTTGCCTGCTGTATTGATTCTGCTTCAGAATGATACAGGTTCTGCCTTGGTGTATGCTGCATTTATATTTGTTTTATACAGGGAAGGCCTTTCCGGAAATATATTGATTTTTGGTTTCGTAGCAGCTGTATTGTTCGTGCTTACGTTGCTCGTTTCACAGTACACATTATTTGCTGTGATCGGTGGAATTGGTTTGGTGTTTTACTTTTTTGTGAGAAAAAAACGCCAGAATTTACTGATCATTGCTGCCGGTGTTTTGGTTACTTCCGCAATTGTCTTCAGTGTAGATTATGCCTTTAACCATGTACTGCAGGAGCATCAGAGAATCCGGATCAATGTATTGCTTGGAAAAGAAATTGATCCGAAAGGCGCCGGTTACAATGTGAACCAGAGTAAAATTGCAATCGGTTCCGGTGGCGTATTTGGAAAGGGGTTTCTGCAGGGCACACAAACAAAATATGATTTTGTTCCTGAGCAAAGCACAGATTTTATATTTTGTACAGTAGGAGAGGAGTGGGGATTCGCAGGCAGTTTTGTCGTGATCGGTTTATTCATGATTCTGCTGTGGCGAATTATTTATGTCGCGGAACGGCAACGATCGCAATATTCCCGTATTTATGGCTATGGTGTTGCCTGCATTTTATTTTTCCATCTGATGGTCAATATCGGAATGACAGTAGGCCTTGCGCCTGTAATCGGGATCCCTTTGCCTTTCTTTAGTTATGGCGGTTCTTCTTTATGGTCGTTCACCATTCTCCTTTTTGTTTTTATTAAACTGGATGCTTACAGGCTGGAGATATTGAGGTGACTTTTTTCAATTTTACTGTGTACTTTCGTTGCGTCAGGCATTATTATCTATGGCAAATATTTTTGAATTCAATGGGTACAAACCGGTGGTGCATGAGTCTTCATTCATTCATCCGAATGCAACCCTTATCGGAAACGTCATTATTGGCCGTGATGTCTACATAGGGCCGGGGGCTGCACTACGCGGTGATTGGGGTGAGATCATCATTGAAGATGGATGTAATGTGCAGGAGAATTGCACCATCCACATGTTTCCCGGTGTTACAGTAAGATTGATGCAGTTCGCCCACATCGGACACGGCGCAGTGATACATGGAAGCACCATTGGAAGGAATGTACTAGTAGGAATAAATGCAGTAGTAATGGATAATGTGGAGGTTGGCGACAACTCCATCATTGGTGCCCTCACGTTTGTTCCTGAGGGAATGATAATTCCGGAAAGAAAAATTGTGGTAGGCAACCCCGCCAAAATTGTGAAGGACGTGAGCGATGAAATGATTGAATGGAAAACAAAAGGTACAGACCTTTACCGTGAATTGCCTCATTCACTGTATGAAACGCTGAAACCCTGTGAGCCATTGCGCGAAATACCACTCAACAGGCCAAAGCAACAGGATATTTATAAGAACTGGAAGTCCTATAAGAAGTAAGTTATGGAGAATGAAAAACTGAATTTCATCAACAATGTATTTCCACTGGTGCTGAAAAAACTCACTGACGATACATTGCCTAAATGGGGTATGATGAATGCCCGGCAAATGGTAGAACACCTTACGGATTATATCCGAATCGCCAATGGCAAAAATCCGGAGGGAGTTGTAACCCCCGAGGAGCAATTACCTGCCTTCCGTCGTTTTCTTGAAAGCGAAAAACAGTTCAGACCAGAAACAAAAAATCCACTTAATCCGGGAGCACCCATGCCATTAAGATTAAATAGCATTGAAGATGCAATTGCAGAGTATCAGAATGAGTTAAAATATTTTTATGCCGTTTTTGATAAGGAACCCGAAAGAATAACTTCTCATCCCGCCTTTGGCCCGTGTAGTTATGACGACTGGATCAAACTGCATTTCAAACATCTCATGCATCACGCAAAGCAATTCGGATTGATTGGAGAATAAGAGGCACGGGAGAGCGCGGTCATCGAGAAATTGTTCTTGCCCCTCCTCGCACCCCAGACCCTAAAGGGAGCCTCACACAGAAGTGAATTAAACATTGGAAGGATTGCTTTTGAAATTGAATACCTTGTAAAATTATTGGTACTGCTTCGTGCGCTGACACCCTTAAGGGGCAGGGGTGAGCGCAGGGCAATAAATAGGAGTTTTTTACAATCATTAAACCTCCTCAATCAAAAAATCTCCAGTTTATCCCGAATTGAAAAACCATTCCCGGCATTGGATAATTCACGGTATTGAAATAATTTTCCGCCACAATGTTGTCACCTGCATTTTGAAGCTTGATAAATATTCTTGCTGATTTGATCTTGAAGTTGATAAAGAAATCAACGAGTGCATAGCCACCTGTTTTTGTTGTATTCTGTGTATAGAAAACGGAAGCTGCAGGGGAGTAGGCATTGGAGAAATAGGACGATGAATAATGCACATCAAACCCGATTTGTATCGGTAATTTTTTTCTGAAGAATATATCCTCGAAGTACAGCGAATGGTGGGATGCCAGACCTGGTATGCGGATGACATCATTATTGGTTTCCTGGATCCATAAAGAATTGTTGAGATGGAATTTCCGAAACCTGAAATCTTTTTTAATGAAAAGTTTACTTACACGGATATTCTCAGATGACTGCAAAGGAGTTGCAAGTGTATCAAAGTAAGTATACCTGTCCAGGAAGGTGCTCGTGCCTGCAATGCTGAAATGATATTTGTTAAGGTTTATCCCGAAGAAAAACTGATGTGACTTGGTCTTGTCAAATTTATTCTCCCAGATAAAATGGTTCGACTGATAAAAATTCTGAAACAATGTCGGTGATTGCAACGCATCCAGTAATCCGATGTTCATTGATGCACCAAAAGGAAGTGGAAATTTGAAATTCAGCCTGAATAAATAATCGCTTTTGTTGGATCCGCTGAGTATGTAACGTCCTGAAACATCAAGGCCGGTAAGATCCCTGATTCCGCTTGTTTTCAGGAGGGCTTCAGCAAAATAATTGGTTAATGTAGTGTCATACAATTGCTCAAAATTAAACCACTGGTTGCCGCCGGTCAGTTCTGTGGAGAGGCGATGAACAGGTTTGAAATTCCTAAAGGAATGAAAAGTTTTAAGGGAAATGCTGTTCACCCATTGGTCATAGCGAAGTGAATCCTGAATGTTAGAATTAAAATAGTTATTCCGGTAAAAGGAAGTATCGGATGCGTTGTCGTTGTAATCGTATGAGGATCTTTCATATTCACTTTGATGCTCAATCCTGATAACAGATGATTCTTTTCCTGCTGAATCTTTACGTACTATCAAATCATAATAATGGGTTAATGAAAACACATGGTTCCGTACATGCTGTTCAGCGTCTGAAAGTGAAATTTGCAGACCTTTTAAATCACTATTTGAGAAATTACTGCTCTTGTAAAGTGAGTCATTGGCCAGTCCGCCATTCACCTCATTAATAATAGAATTCCAGGTTGCTGATCCAAATACATGGTAACGACTGTTGGGTAGATGGTACCATGTGAAGAAATTGAAATTGGTAATGAATGTTTTCCCATTGTTTGGAAATCCTAATGAACCCTGCCGGTTAAAGTCAATGCCTGCATTCCAGTGGGGAAGGATGTTTTGTGCGAGTGTGATGGTGATCTGCTGTTCTTTGCCGCCGCTCAGATGATAGTCGAGGTTTGTAAAACGCTTATTCGTTTTATAGAATTTTATTTTAGACGGATTCCACCGGTATAGTGCAAAAGAGTTGTTTCCGAACCTGCTGAGTAATTCAGGTGAACTGCTTAATAACTGTGGCTCAGATGCACTTCCGATATTGCCAAGGTCATGGTGATAATTCCTGATGGCAGGATTGAATACCTGCAAGTCATTCAGTAATGAATCTATCCGGAATAATTTTAGATCGCCGTCGATCTCATTCTCTCCTGTAGTATAGCGGATAATGGTTGGCACTTTTACGGTTGAACTATCGCCCTGAAAGGAAAACACTGCCTGGCAGAAAAATACCGGAAGGATGAATAAAAGCTTATTTATTATGCGGGACATATGCAACAGGCCAAAGGTAGTTGATTTGATTAAAGATGATTAACGGGACGAATGAGATAACAAACCATTTTTTCTGATATTGCAATCATTCTTTATGGACTCATTTCTTGATAAACTTGTTGATGATTTATTGAATAAGCATGGTGCTGACCTCTCCGGTTTGTGTCTGGTATTTCCTACGCGGAGGGCCGGACTTTACTTTAAAAAACGCTATAGTGCAAGGCTAACTATGCCTGCATGGTCACCGGTGGTTTTTTCAATAGAGGATTTTGTGGAGAACTTGTCGAAATACCGGACAGGCGATGAACTTGACCTGATATTCGAATTGTTCAAGGTCTATGAGAAATATTTCCCCGGAGAGACTTTTGACAAATTCTATCCCTGGGGGGTCATGCTCATGAAAGATTTCAATGAAGTTGACCTTGCCCTTGCAAATGGTAAACAACTTTTTTCATCCATCACCGATTTGAAAGAAATTGACCGGCAGTTCGAGCTTGCAGAAGAGGACCTGGCGCGCATAAAGGAATTCTGGAAAATATATTTTGATAAAGAACCCGGCGCTATCCGCAAAGCGTTTCATGATAACTGGAAGTATCTTGAAAGTATATATGAGGAGTTTACATCATTGATCAAGGAAAGGAATATGGTATATGAAGGCCTGGCAGTCAGGTCAGTGGCTGAGGGCCTTGCCGACGGATCAGTTCAATCCGGATTCAGGTACCATGTGTTTGCAGGATTTTATTCATTGTCAAATGCAGAGGAAAAGATCATCAGGCATTTTATAAAAAATAAAACGGCCTCAATATATTTTGATACAGACAGCTATTACACTGACGACCAGAGGCAGGAAGCCGGCACTTTTATCAGGAAAAATTCACTGATCGGTGCAGAGTATTCATGGAAGGAAAACATGCTTGATAGTGATGAAAAGACAATTGAGATGATCGGTGTTCCGTTACAGGTGCTGCAGGCAAAAACGGCCGGACAAATCATCAGCGGGTTGCCGCATGATCCGCTCGTAATGAACAGAACAGCTGTCGTGCTCCCGGATGAGCAGTTGCTGATGCCTGTATTGTATGCTCTGCCTGCTCATATTGAAGATGTAAACGTAACGATGGGATATCCATTGAGCGCATCACCCCTTTTTAATCTGACGGAGTCATTGTTTGAGCTCCAGAAATCTTTTAACCGGAAATCATTTTATTTCAAGCATGTTGTTTCACTGTTATCTCATCCGTATATTCAATTTTCAGATCATGAGGGTATTAACAAATGGCTGGATAATTTCAGAAGCAATCCCGAGATAAGGATACAGCAACAGGAACTGACCGGAGGGAAAGTTTCGCATGTAATGAAGGTTTTGTTCAGCGGGTTTGAATCACTTCCTGAAGCGCTTGAGTATTTCAATAGCTTTTTCTCTTTGCTCATAGAGGCAGTAAGGAATAATAAAGATGGGATACAGTCAATCGAAAAAGAATACATCTATTATTTTTATACACGTTTTAAGAAGCTGGAAGAGATCCTGAAAAAATATTCTGAAGAAATTTCCGTGGATACTTTCAGAAGTTTGTTCAATGAAGTCATCCGCTCAACAAGAATTCCCTTTACCGGTGAGCCATTGAAGGGACTGCAGGTCATGGGTTTTCTCGAAACGCGGGTGCTTGATTTTGACAACCTGATCATCCTTTCATTAAATGAAGACGTGCTTCCGCCTGCAAGTCATCACCCTTCATTTATTCCGTATAATTTAAGAAGGGCTTTTGGTCTGCCGACATTTGAGGCGCACAATGCCATCGCTGCATATCATTTTTACCGGCTGCTTCAACGTGCAAAAAACATCTATCTCATTTACAATACGGAAGTGAAAAATTTTGCCGGCGGTGAAAAAAGCCGGTTCCTGTTGCAGATCGAAAATGAGTTGTTGCTTCGCAATCCCAATTTGAAATTGATTCAAAGAAAAGTAACACTGCAGGTGGATGAGGCCTTTGTTCCGGCCGTAGAAGTCAAAAAAACAGCTGAGGTAATGAAAGAGTTGTTCAGGTATTATGAGCCACTTACCACGCCTTATAAATTTGCAAGAAAATTCTCTGCTTCAGCACTGGGCACTTACATCGCTTGTTCTCTTCGGTTTTATTTTCAATATGTTGCCAAACTAAGAGAGCCCGATGAACAGGATGAGTTCATTGAAGGAGGCGTGCTGGGGACAATTCTGCACGAAGCAATGCATTCATTGTACAAGCCTTTGAAGACGATCACAAAAGGTGATTTTGAAAAGATCATGGATCTCGCTGCCCGTGCTGTAGACGAAGCGATCAAACAGGAGTTTGGAGAAGTGGAAGCACTCGAGGGAAAAAATATCCTTATGAGGAATGTCTTGATTGAGCTTATTCGCAAGATTCTCGAATTCGATAAAAAAGATATACTCACTATTAAGTACCTTGAAGAAGAGTTTATTCTTCCTGTAGAAATTGAAAATGGAAAACAAGTGCAGCTCTATGGTATCATTGACAGAGTTGATATTTTCGAGGGAGTATTACGGGTTGTTGATTATAAAACAGGCAAACCGGATCAGAGGAAGGCAATCGATATTGAATCCTTGTTTACGTCACCCGATTTCAAAGAACAATTCCAGACCTTTTTTTATTCCATGCTACTAAAGAAGAGGGAGCGAAATATGCCCGTGAAAGCAGGTCTTTTCCGTTTGCGAAAACTCTCTGAAGGTATTGGTTACATCAATGACGGAAATGTGATCACCAATGAACAGTTCACTGAATTTTTTACCCACACAAAAAATCTGCTTACTGAGATTTTCAATCCTGAAGTTCCTTTTAAGCAAACGGAAGATGAGAGCCGTTGTGTTTATTGTGCATACAAGGACATCTGCAACAGGTAAAAAAAGAGGCCACCCTTGTGGAGCAGCCCTTTCTTAAATTCAAAACAAATAATTATTCAATATTCAATCGCAATTGCTTATTGATGCTAGTACCCGACAATCGCATCAGGTACACACCTGATGAAAGTGATGGCACATTCATTTCAATGAGGTTATTTCCCTGAACGGTTTCAATGTTTCTTTCCATCATCAGTCTTCCTGAAATATCATAAATGCTGATGAGGCATTTTTGCTCAAGTTCAGAGTTAAACGATACATTAAAATGGCCGTTGGAAGGATTAGGATAGCTGATCATGTTGGTAACGCTCTCTGACACAGTTGCTGTTCCGGCTTCCCGGGTTGAATAAATCAGGTAAACGGTTACAGGAAGAGAGGTGGCGAAGCAACTACCGGAATTGTAATTTTTTACAGTGTAGGTTCCGCCTGTACTAACAGTGATTGCTCTCGTGGTTGCACCTGTTGACCAAAGCCATCCGCCAGTGGATGTATTGCAGGTAAGTGTTATTTGACTGCCGTTCAGGAGAATATTTGTTGTGCTGCTTGATGTGATAGTTGGTACTGCAGGAGGAGTACATGTACTAGAGGTAACTACTTTATTTGCCGATGTAGCTTTGCATCCATTGGAACCTGTAACAGTGACGCGGTACACACCGGCTGTGGTTGCAACTACTGCTTGTGTTGTTGAGCCACTCAGCCAGGAATATGCAGTAGCAGACGAAGAGGTAAGTGTTACACTGCCACCTGTGCCGATATTGGTTGATCCACTGGCGGAAATGGTAGGAGTTGCCGGTGCAGTCAGCATGGTTGTTATTTTATTTGCTGATGTGGAATAACAGGTAGTTGATCCGGCTCTTACCCAATATGTTCCAGCCGTAAGTACTGCAATTGAACGAGTGGTTGCGCCCGTTGACCATACATAACCACCTGTAGTAGTTGCAGAAGAGGTAAGAGTAATTCCTGTTCCGGGACAAATGCTGGTAGATCCACTTGTGCTTATAGTTGGAGTTGAAGGAGAAGTCGTCGTAGAAACGGTTGTTATTGTTGAAGTCGCGCTGCATGAACCGGAAGTGCGGGTAACAGTGTAATTACCTGTTGTACTGACTGTAATGGATTGGGTAGTTGCATTGTTTGACCAGTGGTTTCCTGTAGAACTGCTGGAGGTCAGAACAACACTTCCTCCCGGGCAGAATGAAAGTGGACCGCTTGCAGAGATTGTAGGGGCGGTAATAGAAGTAGAAACTGTTACTGTTATTGAAGCAGAGGTAGCTGTGGTTCCCGACTTGGTTACCTTAACAGCATAGCTGCCGGATGTAGTGGCTGTATAACTGATACTTGTAGCGCCGCTGATATTCGAACCGTTCTTTGTCCACTGATAAGTTTGGCTTGTTCCCGAGTTGGCTGTTAGAACAACATTACCTCCGGTGCAAAATGTTGTCGGACCGCCTGCAGTTGCTGTTGCAGTTACGGATGTGGTTGCCGGCATTGTTGTATACTTGAACCAATGATATCCCTGCAAGTTGATATACTGTTTCCATGATGCGGTTTCAGCAGAGAGTCCTGCAGCGTATGTTGTATATGGTTGTGTTATGGGATGCGTAGTTAGCCACGGACCCATGAATGATGATTCACTGGAGAAAATTACGATGATTTTAACCGAAGAGTTAATGGAAGCCGCATTTTCCAATCTTCCTTTTGAATACGCATATACATCGGCATCGTTGGTTCTGTAAGCATGCATCAGGATTCGGTCGGCGCGCTGCGCAAACCACTGGAGTTGTCCTTTATTGGGCCAGCCGAAATAAACTTCCGAGATCAATCCGTTAGACGCTGCTAAATTGTCAATTAGCTGAAACTGACTCTTGGCAAATGCGAATGCACCGGCAGTATCGCATGAATAGCCGCCCGGTGTTAAGTACTTGCTGCAATATTGACCGGAGATAGTTGAGGAGACCCAAAATTCAAATTCAAAATTAAGTACATCAACCTTTTCATTTGCAATGGAACGACTTTGATTATAAGGAATGATATAGGTGCTGAAGAATGAATAGATCTCACTGCATAAACCTATTTGTGTAATTCCATATTGCGTTTTAGCCCGGCTGGCAAAGCTGGCAAACTGATTCTTCACTGTTGTGCTTGTCCAGTTCAATCCGGAAACACCATAGAGGCACAAATAATTGAATCCATTCCCTTGAGCATAATTCAGCAGGTTGTTTTCTGAAGTAGTATTTCCAAGTATTCCGCTGAACCCATTTACATAAAATCCACGGATACTCTGAGAAAATGTTGCTGATGAAATGAGAAAAAGAGCAGAAAGCAGCAGGAGTTTAATTTTTGTTAGTCCCATTAAATTAAATTGTTATAGTAGTTAGTATTTAGTTGATATTCGCCTTAACTTTATTATTGAATTGCATTCGATGATCTGTTGTCTGAGCAATTCCCGGTAACCCTCGCACCCCACAAAATTTTAGTTTCCAGATAAAATTTTGCCGTTGATTACCCTGTTTTTTTACTTACGTGCAGCGAATAAAATGGGAAATTATGTTGAAAATACATATGTCAATAAAAATTGTAGCGCACTTCATTTGATTACCTAATTTGAAATCTGTAAAAAATCAGTACAGACCATTTCGGCCCCTGTTCGCCTATATTTAGGATGAATTCTGTATGCGGCAGTGCCAATTCTGATTAGAATTATAGATTTTCTCCTAAAAGGAAAAGTCCCCTTCGCCTTGGCAAAGAGGATCTTTTCTAACACACCACATGAAAACGAAAGTCTTATTCGACTGATATTCTGCTCATGATATTTTCTGTTTCAGTCTTTAATGAAAGGAGATATATTCCTTTGGCGAATGCGGATACATCTTGCTCAATATTATTCTCTCCGAGGATCAGTAAACGGTTTTCCGTAGAAATTATTTTACCTGCTATATCAAAAAGTGTCAATTGAACCTTTTGATGTGCATCTGAAGTAATAGCTATGTGAAATTTTGATGTTGCAGGATTGGGATAAACAATCACATCAGTGGAACGGTGAGTAGCAGATTCCGAAATTCCGGTTGGTGAAGAGGTGGTGAAATATTTTTTAGTCGAATAACTTCCTGTTGAAGTTCCGCAAACCGTTTTCATTCTCCATGAGTACTCAGTGCCTGGTTGCAAACCGGATATTGGGAATGAAACTTGTTCCGCATATGCAAGCCGCAAATAAATGTAGTTTGATGAAGATTCGATTTTGTACCTGATGATGATAGAGTCGGCAAGTGGAAGTGAATCCCAGTGAAGCAAGGCGGACGATTCTGTAATTTCATCAGCAAATACTCCATCAGGGACTGTGAGTATGCATTGAGTCGTGGGTACAACAACGGCTTCTGCAGCGCTTGAATTCGTGCATCCATAACTGTTGGTTGCTACAAGACTGTAGTCTCCGCTTTCTGTGGCAACATATTCTGAAGTATTGGCCCCGTTGATCGTGCTGTTATCAAGTTTCCACTCATAGGACGAAATACTTCCACTGCCTGCAACAGTATTTGATGAAAGCGGAACTGTATTATTTACAGGGGCATTGACAATAACTGAAACGGTTGGTGCTGCATAAACCGTTACCGAAATGGAATTCGAAGTTTGTGTTGATCCGCCTTGCGTTACATCGCAGGAATAATTCCCTGTTGAAGCTACATTCACTGATCTTGTTGTTGCGCCATTGCTCCACAAATAATCTGTTCCAATAGTTGAAGTGAGCGTTACAAGACCTCCCGGGCAAAAGGACGTAGAACCTGATGCTGAAATACTTGGCGCTGTTCCGCCTGCTCCCGGAACAGGTTTAGGCATGTAGCCCCAATCAAACCAATGATACCCGAGCAGATTGATGTATTGTTTCCAGCTTGAATTGTCTGCGTTGAAATCCGTTTCATACTGGTCGTATGCTTCGATCTGACCATGATTCTGCAACCAGGGCCCCATGAATACCGGCTCTGAAGAGAAGATGGGAGCCACATTCACCATTTGGTTATTTGATGCCAGGTAGCCCAGCCTTGTTTTGCTATAACCCCATACTGATGTATTGTCAACACGGTAAGCGTGAAGCAGGATGCGGTCAACGCCGGCCTGAATCTGTTTTCCCTGTCCCTGATTGAACCATCCCAGGTATGTCTCGCTGATCGCACCTTGTATAGTTGCGAGAGAATCCATAGATTTCAATAAGCCCATGTAATATATAAATGCGCCTGCCGTATCGCAGCTACATCCTGCTGCCTGAAGATAATTTACACAATAATATCCTCCCGGCTGCACAGACGAAGTTGTCCAGAACTCAAATTCGAGATTGAAAACATTGAATTTTTCATCTGCACTCGTGCGTGAATTGTTGTAGCTTTTTATCTTATTGGTAAAGAATGTCCTTGTTTCTCCAACAGCGCCCACATAGGGTATTCCATATTGTTGCCTGGCTTTTACAATAAATGCAGACAGCATATTCATATCTGATGTACTTGAAAAATCAAGTGTATGCAGATCATACAGGGCCATGTAATTATATGAGCTGTCTTGCAGATACATAAGCAGTGAATCTTCTTTCACAGTGTTGCCGAGGATATCGTCAAAACCATTGATATACATTCCCCGTAATGTCTGTGCCTGTCCCGTAAGGGATAACATCAGGAAAGAGGCTATTATTATCAGGTATTTATTTTTCTTCATTTTGCGATACATTTGGTGTGTGGAAGCAAAGTATTTTCTTTAGGGCTAGGAAAATCATAAGAACCGCGTTCACCTTGCACTGTAAGATTTTTAGCAAAATGCTTTGATGCGGAAATCAGAATGTGTCCTAAAAGCCTGTGATAAATTAAAAACAGGAAAAAAAATAAGGTTTTGATTTTTGGGCCGTCTTCTCGCCACTCAATGATTTCTTGATTGACTTCGTTAGAAAAAACCGGTGGCTTTTTACAAACAGCCGGGAAACACATAGTTACATAGAACACATAGCTCTGGAGTTCCTTGATTTCTATATGTCCTATGTGCCTATGTGTTGTTGATTTTTATCTGCCTGAAATATGATGCATTTGTCTCAACATCTTTCTTGAACCACAGAAATCACATTGGCTCAACCTGCATGCAAATGGAATTGTATTCTCCATGAACCTTTGTGGTTAAATGATTTGGCTGTTTAATTTCTCTTAGTGTTACTCGCCATTAATAGTATGTTGCTTCCATCACTTTGTCGTGTTCGCAGGAAGAAGTACATTCGCAATCAGAAAAACAGCAATGAAAAATTTTACAATTGCCATTCATGGCGGTGCAGGAACCATCCTGAAATCATCCATGACCATTGAGAAAGAGAATGCTTACAACAGTGCATTGCGGGAATCACTTGAAACCGGCTATCAGATCCTTGCAAAAGGAAAATCAGCTTTGGATGCTGTGGAGGCAGCCGTTATATCCCTTGAAAATTGCCCGCTGTTTAATGCAGGAAAAGGTGCTGTATTCACCCATGACGGAAAACATGAAATGGATGCAAGCATCATGGAAGGAAAACACTTGAATGCCGGCGCAGTTGCAGGATTGAAAAATGTAAAAAATCCTGTTGGACTTGCAAGGCTTGTAATGGAGAAGTCGGAGCATGTGCTGATGAGCGGAGCAGGTGCCGAAGATTTTGCAAGATCATTAAACGTACCCTTTGAGTCTGATGATTATTTTTTTGTACAACAACGCTACGACCAGCTTATGGAGATGCATAAGTCAGGAAAAACCTCGCTGGATCATGCGCCTGAAAAAAAATTCGGAACAGTAGGTGCAGTGGCACTGGACAAGCACGGAAACCTTGCTGCCGCTACGTCAACAGGTGGTATGACAAACAAACAATACGGTAGGGTAGGAGATACGCCTGTGATTGGGGCAGGCACGTATGCCAATAATAAAACATGCGCAATCTCCTGTACCGGACATGGAGAATTTTTTCTGCGTGCCGTTGTCGCCTATGATGTTTCATGCCTGATGGAATACAAAGGCATGTCACTGGATCAGGCATGCAATCACGTCGTCAAAGAAAAGCTTGTAGCACTTGGAGGCGAAGGCGGATTGATTGCAATAGATGCAGCTGGGAACTTTTCCCTGACTTTTAATTCAGAGGGGATGTACAGGGGAATGCGGAATTCTGAAGGAAAATCAATAGTGGCCATCTATAGCTGATCTTTTTTTGGCTGATATCGCCAAATCGCATACTTTTAATCTGTGCTATTAACTTTTGCACAATAGTCCATAAATATTCCGGACCAGCTTTTTTTGATTCCGGGACATTTGAATAACAATCTTCCCATTCATGAACGCGCAATCAGGGAAAAAAATTATTTTCAACTTTTCTTTTGCAATCCTTTACCTATCAGGATCCGTCCTTTCATTTGCAGGGACAGCGAATGAACATTTTCAATTTC
The DNA here is from genome assembly GCA_964356415.1 of uncultured Flavobacteriales bacterium. Classification (GTDB taxonomy): domain Bacteria; phylum Bacteroidota; class Bacteroidia; order AKYH767-A; family 2013-40CM-41-45; genus JAPLDB01. Next base: position 683 of record CAYHHK010000051.1, on the reverse strand, counting down.
CTCATTTTTTTGCACAGTCCCCCGACAACACCAATAATTATATTCTGCGATTCAGCAAAGGCCAGATGTTATTTGCAGACCGGCAGATTTATTTCAGGGTGATAAAGTCAAAACCGATTGAACATGACCATACCGGCCCCGATGAAATAATGCAAGCTGATGATGCAATTGCTGAAAGCATTACTTTGAATTTTGTAAACGCCAATGCATGCTTGCCCGTTGGTTCCGAGCCGCTGGCATCACGCAGCAATTATTTGCTGGGCAACAATAGCGAAGCCTGGAAGAAAGACCTTCAGAATTACAATGCACTGCTTTACAATAACCTCTACAGCAATATTGATCTGAAGTATTACATGTTGAACGGTGAGGTCAAGTATGATTATATGATTCATCCGGGAGGTAAGATCGTCGATATTAAAATGAAATACACAGGCATCAAATCACTCACTGTTGATAAAGATGGCGCGCTTTCAATTCACACCGGACTAACCATCCTGAAAGATTATCTCCCACGTTCATATCAGTTAATCAATGGCAAAGAGATTCCCGTAAAAGTGCATTATCAATTATCCGGAAAATATACCGTGGGCTTTGTGGCCGAAGAATACAACGTCAACTATCCGCTTGTTATTGATCCGGCTTTGATCTATTCGACTTTTGTGGGTGGGGGCGGGGATGAATAT
>CAYHHK010000050.1:4930-24787 GCA_964356415.1 uncultured Flavobacteriales bacterium | reverse complement strand
CTACTGCCTACTGCCTACTGCCTACTGCCTACTGCCTACTGCCTACTGCCTACTTTTCTCCCTCCCCCTTGTGGAATTGCTTTCCTCTTTTCATCCGAACCCCAAATTCCAAAATCATTTAATTATGTCAAGCAAAAAAAACCTGGGAATCATAGCTGTCGTGATAACGCTTAGCTACATCACCCTCTCCGCATTCAATGGTGCCGAGAAACAAAACGAGATCGCTGTTTCAACACCAACAGCTGAAAAAGCAATGATCAATGAGACGCCGCCTGCAGAAAATAACAACCCTCCGGAAGAACCGAAGGGTTGTGTTTTTAGAACCGTCTTTGGAGAAGAAAATTCTGATTCCATGTTTATTTACAAAACACCGGCGAAGGTTTCTTTTTCAATGGATGAAGCCCTTGAGTGGATGGCAAAAGCGCAACTGAACAACGGTGGTTTCGGTGCCGGCTCACATGCGCATCAGGATGTGTTGAACCCGCACGGTGTACAGGCTGATCCTGCAACAACAGCAATGGTGGCGATGGCTATTCTGCGAAGTGGAAGCACACTAACTAAAGGAATGTACTCAGGCAACCTGAAACGGGCATTGAATTATTTGCTTGAACAGGTTGAAGAAACTGTTAGCAATGAATACAACATTACAGATCTCACGGGTACACAACCTCAGGTTAAACTAGGTCAGAATATCGACGTTGTCCTTACCTCACAGTTTCTTACAAACCTGTTAAGTCACCTGCAAAACAACCAGGCTTTGAAAGACCGTGTGGTAAAGTGCAACAACAAGTGCCTCGTAAAAATTCAACGTGCCATGGCTGCTAATGGAAGCATCCGTGGCGCCGGATGGGCCGGTGTATTGCAGTCATCTTTTGCAACCAATGCACTGGAAACAGCCCGTGATCAGGGAATGAAGGTGGATGATGAAAAACTTGAGCAGGCGAAAAGCTACCAGAAGAATAATTTTGACATCAAAACAAACAAGGCTGAAACAATGGATGGAGCCGGTGTAATGTTGTATTCACTTTCAAGCACTACGCGTTCAAGTGCAAAGGAAGCGCGCGAAGCGAAAGACTTTGTTGAAAAAGCCAAACGTGAAGGCAAAATTGCTTACAGTGCACCGGTTAGTGTGGATGCATTGAAGAAGTCAGGGCTGAGTGAGAGTGAGGCCTTGCGCTACGGAACCGCTTATGAGATCAATCAGGCGGCCAAGAAACAGGTGCAGCGCGATGATGTGATGGAGGGTTTCGGCAGCAATGGAGGAGAGGAATTCCTAAGCTACCTCCAGACAGGCGAGGGACTTATTATGAGCAGAGACAATGACTGGAGAAAATGGTACAGCAACATTACCGGGCGACTTGTCAAAATTCAGAATGATGACGGCAGCTGGAATGGTCACCACTGCATCACAAGTCCTGTATTCTGCACAGCCACTGCGTTGTTGATACTTTCTGTGAACAACGATGTGCAGCAGCTAATGGCAAAGAAATAGCATACTGAAGAAGTATCTAATGCCGCAGTATTTCCTTTAATCAGGAGAATTCCTCTTCTAGCCATAGGCAAGGCGGGTGAAGGAACAAATAGTTGCCACAGATTCACAGATTGATATTCTTGAATGTATTAAATCTGCGAATCTGTGGCAATTTGTTTTTGTATTTAGATACATGGTCTCGTTTTAGGCGAGTCAGGGTCTTTCATTAGCGATTACTGCGGCCTTGCATTATATTCGCCGCCCGATGGAAAAAGACCAGGTATTACTTATCAATAAACCCTACGACTGGACCTCTTTCGATGTGGTAAAATACATTCGAAACGCCCTTGGTGGCGCAAAGATCGGACATGCCGGAACTCTTGATCCTCTCGCAACGGGATTGCTAATCCTTTGTACGGGCAAAATGACCAAGAGAATATCAGAAATTCAGGATGCTGAAAAAGAGTACACAGGAACTTTTACACTTGGGGCAACAACTGCCTCCTACGATCTTGAAACAGAACCGATCAACCAGAAGGATTTTTCAGAAATCACTCCGGATCAAATTTACCTTGCCTCAAAGCAGTTCATAGGGGAATTGCAGCAAACTCCTCCACCTCATTCCGCTGTTAAAATTGGCGGCCGAAGGGCTTATGCAATGGCCAGAAATGATGAGGTATTCGTGCTCAAGCCCAAAACCATAATCATCAGGGAGTTTGAGATAACCGGTATTGAACTTCCCAATGTCTTTTTCAGGGTTGTTTGCGGAAAAGGAACATACATCAGGTCCCTGGCAAATGACCTGGGTGAGAAGCTGGGATGTGGAGCGTACCTAAGCGCTTTATGCCGTACCAGGATTGGAAATTATTTACTGGAGACTGCACTTGATCCTTCACAATTCAGTCGTAAACCTACTGACAGCGAAACGCTTAAGGGATAATTTTTTGGCCGAAAATATTTCTTTACAAACCCTTTACAAAGGGGGTATCGGGAATGTATATTTGCGCCCCCTTTTTAAGAAGAAATGCAGTCGTTGGAAGTAGGAAGGACTCAAAAAAAGCAAAGAAATCAGTAAAAGGGGCCAATTCCAGGAAACCAAACACAATCCCCTAACCCGATAACCAAAGATGAAATTATCCCAGTTCAAAACCCATGTTCCTGAAGCATTGATCGCCACACATCCACCCAAACACCGTGGAGATTCAAGGCTGATGGTACTTGATAAAAAAACAGGCAAGATCGAGCACAAGAAATTCAAGGATATCCTTAATTACTTCGATGAAGGCGATTGCATGATCCTTAACAACACGCGTGTTTTCCCTGCCCGTTTATATGGCAACAAGGAAAAAACAGGCGCAAAGATTGAAGTTTTCCTGCTGCGCGAACTCAACCGTGAAAGCCGCCTTTGGGATGTACTCGTTGATCCTGCCCGTAAGATCAGAATCGGCAACAAGCTTTATTTCGGTGATGACGATTTATTGGTTGCTGAAGTAATTGACAATACTACTTCCCGCGGTCGTACACTTCGATTCCTCTTCGATGGACCTTATGAGGATTTTAAAAATGCTATCACTGTTTTGGGAAATACACCACTTCCTAAATACATAAAGCGCAAAGCAGAACCTGAAGATGCTGAACGTTACCAAACGGTTTTTGCAAAGCATGAAGGCGCCGTTGCTGCTCCCACAGCAGGTTTGCACCTGAGCATGGAAATGATGAAAAGACTCGAACTGAAAGGTGTAACGTTTGCTGAACTTACGCTGCACGTCGGACTTGGTACTTTCCGCCCTGTAGAAGTGGAGGACCTTACAAAGCACAAGATGGACAGCGAGCAGGTGATCATTCCGCCGCAGTGCTGCGAGATCGTTAACAAAGCGCGTGCAAAAAAGAAAAGGGTTTGTGCTGTTGGTACTACAGTGATGCGCTCCATTGAAACTTCCGTTTCTACACAAGGTGACGTAAAGCCATTCGATGGCTGGACCAACAAGTTTATTTTTCCTCCATACGATTTCAGCGTGGCCAATTGCATGATCACGAATTTTCATATGCCTGAAAGTACCTTGTTGATGATGGTGGCTGCCTTTGGCGGATACGATCACGTGATGAATGCATACAAAGTTGCAGTAAAAGAAAAATACAAATTCTACAGCTATGGTGACGCCATGCTGATCATATAAGATGTTATTTGTTATTGATAATCCGTTATGCCCAAAGGTGTAACGGATTTTTTTATTTCCTTCGCCTGAAGAACAGCATGTCAAATTATGTAATCATCGTTGCCGGAGGAACAGGAACGCGGATGAATGCGGGAATGCCCAAGCAGTTCATTTCTCTTGCAGGGAAACCCATCCTTATGCATACGATTGAGAAGTTCTATGCTGCCGATCAGGCAATGAAAATAATTCTGGTTCTTCCTGCAAATGAAATTAGCGAATGGAAAAAACTATGTGCGCAGCACCATTTTATCATTGCTCATGAAATTGTGAAAGGCGGAGAAACACGTTTTCATTCTGTGAAGAATGGACTTGAAAGGGTAGGGGAGCAAGGGGTGGTTGGCGTACATGATGGTGTGCGTCCTTTGTTATCAGTTTCATTGATTAACAATTGTTTTTCAGAAGCCGCAAAAAAAGGAAATGCTGTTCCTTGTATGCCACTTAGGGAATCTGTAAGAAGGGTGAGCGGTTCGGAAAATCAGGCAATGAACAGAAATGAATTCGTCGCCATTCAGACACCGCAATGTTTTTCAGTTGCCTCATTGAAGAATGCTTACCTCGCGGATTACAAAAGTGCTTTTACAGATGATGCATCAGTAGTTGAAGCCCTGGGAGAAAAAATCAACCTTACAGAAGGGGAAGAAGAGAATATCAAAATTACTTTTCCTGTTGATCTTGCAGTTGCCGAGGCGCTGCTTAAAACGCAGAAATGAAATAACTGTCCCTTTTGAAAACATCGGGATTGATGTGATATTTTTAATTGCTGAATCAGATACACTGATTATAAGAGAAAAGCCCCGCTAAACTTGCAGGGCTTTTCTTAATATTTATCAATTTGTTTTTATCATCTTTTTAGTCTCAATCAATTTGCCATCTGCGATCAAACTATATTGGTAAATACCTGAACTCAAATCAGGGGCGTAGACAGTAAGTTCACCGTTACCTCTTAATGAAATATCCACTGTACGCAATACCTTTCCCGAACTTTCATAGAAAATAATTTGTGCCAGTTTTATTTCTTCAGGCAGCGTATAGCTAATGGTAGTGTGCTCTGCAAATGGATTTGGAACTGCATCGCCTAATTTCAGAATTACAGATTCAGAATTTTTCAACTCTATTGATTGTGGGTTAGGGTTGATGCCCTTTCCACCGGGACCAAGTGCCACAGCCGAACAACATGCATCAAGCCGGGATTGCAAAAGATTCATTTGGTTAATTAACTGTTGGTTTGTAAAGTCAAGTTCCTTTATTGCGTTAATGGCAGCATAAAATAACCCATTTCTGTTGAAGGTAAGTACGGGAGTAAGAGCCTGAGACATCGAATCGAGTTGTGTCATTATGGTATCTACTGTATAAGGTGCAAAAAGCGCCATTTCTTCTGCTGAAATGCCAATTTTATTTTCAGTCGTATCAAGGCGCATGTAATTACTTCTGTAAGTAAAATTGATGGGATGTGTATTTCTTATTACGTTCAAACCGTCAGTGAATGATGATGTATCTTTCTTTATTAACATGTCCGATGGGAGAATCCAATCAGCAGTTCCTGTTGTTTTATAGGCTTCGCCATATACCGTCAATGCATACGTTGAAACCGGTGTGCTACCGGCAATAACCACTTGGTCAGAACTTCTGCCAATAGCTACTGTATTGCTGGAAGCAACTGACGAACCTGCTCCAATTGCAGTTGCGTAAGTGAGCGCACTGGAACTGCAATTGGAATTGCTACCAATAAAAGTATTGTTGCTCCCCGTGAAATTCCCGGCACCGGCTAAATTACCAACCCCTACATTTTCACTCCCTGTTCTATTATTCCACAAAGTCCATTTGCCTATACCTGCATTGTTATCGCCTGACGTATTAAAGGTTAGGGCTTCATAGCCAACTGAAGAATTGTAATTTCCTGTGCCTGCCCCATAGTAATTATCTGAACTGCCGGAATGAAAACCCATTGCTGTATTTCCACTGCCAGTTGTTATATTTTGAGCACAATACGTGCCAACAAGTGTATTGTCTTGACCCTGACCATTCGCAATGCCGCTATTGCCGACCAAAAAACCGGCGCTCCTTCCAACGAAAGTATTCCGAATCGTTGGTGTTGCCAATAAAGGATGAGGCATGTTGTATCCTGCCTGGTAACCTATAATGGTATGGTCAGTTCCGTCAGGTGCATGCATGGTTGTATTGTCATCAACACCGCCGGCATCCCGCCCCACAAGGGTTGAAGAACTGCTGGCAGGCGCGAGACCCAGAATTTTAAAACCTTGTGCCCTGTAAACATTTGTAACGCTGCTAACATTTATATCACCATTGACGTGCAATTTATTTACAGGAGATGTTGTGCCTATACCAACATTGAATGGTGAATTATTATCCTCCCATATTCCTGCTGTTTTACAAATTTCATTTGCTCCGGTGATCTTTGTAATATAATTTGTTGCTAATAAGCCGCCGACGCATGCAGTAACACCTCCGCCACTGCCCGTTTGATCTCCTAAAATTACATCACCATCAGGATCTACAGTGAGGAATCTTGCAAATGTTCCTGAGGAGGCTGATCCGGAGGTAAGGTTCGTAAGTCTAAGGCCTGAAACTTCAGGGGAAACTCCGGGAGTGGAGGTAATTTCAAGCGTGTTAGAGGGGGTTGCATCATTGATTCCGACAAACCCATTCACGGCAGTTCCGGCCGATGCGGCATCACTGCTTGGATGAATATATAAACTCGCAACGTTAGCCGGATTCAAAGTAGTTTGAAAATCAGTCCAAGTACCCAATGCAGCGTTGGCGGTGTTTTGAGTTTGCGTGAGGCGCATTTGTTGATTTGTTGCATCAACGGATTCCACTCTTTGAGATGGGAAAAGTGTATTTACACCAACCCTTACGTCGGCAAGTACTGTGGTAAGAAATTCATGAACTCCCTGCACGGGTGCTCCAACTCTTGATTGGCCAAATAAATGATAAACATATTGAACCTGATTACCATCAATGCCGGGTATTAAGCCGTGGTATAAATCTCCTTGTGGAACAAAAGATGGATGTGCAATAAAAAAATCCCGATTGTTATTAAAGTTTGCTCTGTCTCCTTCAAAAATCAACGTGCCATGATTGGAAATCATGATGCCATTGCTCCAGTTACTTGACGGAATAATTAAACCCGTAGGTGAATTATCCCCAACCACATGAAGTGGTGATCCCGGTGCTGTTGTTCCGATTCCGACATAACCAACGTTGCTTAGTCCCGTAGCTATGTAGGGTGAATTATTGGCTCCTCGTATAGTCATACGCTGTGCGCTATTTGTTAAAAAGTTCATACTGCCAGATTGGGTCGTTTGCAAGCCAATATCATTGCTCGTGGCGGGATTGAAGAGACGGAATTTTTCGGTAGTTAATCCGATTCCAGTACCAGTCCACATCTGCCAGTTATTCTCAAACTGCTGATCACCATCTGTGCGGAATAGCTGACCGTCAGAAAAAACAGGCGCTGATGTTGTTAATCTCCATGAGTCAACGTGTAACTTAGCGCGCATGTCCGTTACCAATGGAAATCTTCCGATTCCGATTGACTGATTTGGCGCTGTTATATTCAATCTTCCAAATGCTGATCCAAAGGGAAATTGCCATTGTGCATAATTGCTTTTCGGCATTAATAAAAGGAGCAAACCTAGTATTAATAAATGTTGATTCTTTTTCATTTGATTTCTGATTTAATGTTTGACAATAAATTTTTTATTAATTATTTTATTTTTAGATTGTATTTTTAAGAAGTATAATGATTCGGCTAAGCCCGATAGATCAATTTTGACAGAATCAAAATCTGTTTGAGTCTGTAAAATCAAATTACCTGAATAACCATAGATGAATATTTGCTTTTTACCTGATTCCGCAATATTTTTTATGTCCAACTCTTTTGAGGTCGGGTTTGGAAACACTATAATCATATCATCGTGATTTTCAATAATCCCTATAGTGGAATCACATAGTGAAGGAGTTTGATGAAAATCCAAATAATTGGAAACGAAATTTGGCAAACCGCCCCATGATCTGCCTGCAGGGTAGGTTGAAAAAGAAAGAGGGGCAATATTTATCTGTGACCCATAACCATTCGGATTGTGAATAACGCTAATGGAGTCATACGATCCCCATAAAGAAGCAATATAGATTTTACCATCAGGCGCGCACTTTAGTACTCCGAATGCATCATTATCTAAATTAAAGAAATACTCAAGGTATGAACTATTAATGCTTACGGAATCCCAGCTATCTAAGCAATACACAAGCAGTTGATTTCCTCCGCAATTGCTATAAAGCTTTGAGTTGTCTGGTGAAAATTCAGGGCTGTCACACAATACCTGTAAATTAACCATATCGAATAATTGCCCGTTAGTATTATCAAAATGAAATAAATTGGCTGGTAAGGCAAAAGATCCCACCATTGAATAACCATCACCTGAAAATCTTACATAAGAAAGGTAACCCAGTGCGTTTGGTCCAATTGGCTGAATAAGCGGTGAAGCAATTCCTAAAGATGTTATCAGGTATATAAAGTAATTATTATTTCCTTCTTCATGCGTAACGAGCCAGAAATCAACTCCATTGGCATGTTTAGTAACAGTAATTCCTTCTGTCCCGTTTTGTAGTAGTAACTGATTCTTTATATAAACATCGCCTTTGCCGCTATCAAGATTCAAATTAACTACCGAATACCTGAAGCCATCAGCAAAAGAGTTTTCAGCGCAGTCAGTTGTAAAAATGTAAAACAAGCTATCCTCTTGTGTGGGCCATGGTACAATTAATCCAGCAGAAGTGCTGCTGCCCCAATTACCGCATCCCAAAAGCCCTGTTCCATTAGGCATTGGTAGGTGTAAACGGTTCCAAACCGTATCTCCATCAGTGTAAAAAAGTAGATTGCCCGCAGTATCGCTCATTGAAGCGCAACTTTCAAAAGAATTTAAATCGCCATTGGTATCGACTATTGGCGATCCACTGGAGAAATCTAAACCGCAACCATGCCCAAAATACCAATGATTAGTGCGCTTAATTTCGGGGTTTTGCGCACAAGATAAATGAAAAGAAAAGATAGCGGTAAACAACATGAGAATCACAAATGTTTTTTTCATTACGATGATTTTAACTTTGCTTTCAACATCGAAAGCTTTAGTAAAAGTAGTGAAAGAATGAAAGCATTTTTTCGATTATTAGCGTGGGCAAGTACGTACATGAAGTGTAACAATTTTCTCACTTTTGTTACAATATTTTCGTTGAGGAAAGACTGGAAGTCATGGTACTAATCCCTCCCAGAAATCTCCTTACGGGCCGGCAATTGTCGGGTGCGCCATGAAAAAATCACGGTTTGCCGGAACATTTCCTCTATCGCCATCAAATATCAAAGTTCCATGATTAGCAATCATAATTCCATTACCCCAATTACTGCCCGGGATAGTAGTGCCATTATACCAGCCTAGGTTCTTAATATTAAGCCCGTCAACTTCAAAAGGATCCCAAATATTATTTTTCATGGAATTCATTTTAACTCCGACTTCCCATTTATACGAAGAAGAAGTATCCTGTTGGGAAAAACAGGCTGCGGAAAAAAACATCAATAGGCAGCCCATTGAAATGAGTTGTTTTTTCATAATATATTTTTTTGATTTTTATAAAAATACACGATCTTCTATTAGCTAGAAAAGCTGTGTAATAAGAGCCAAGTTAGCCGCGGAAATATTTTTGCGGCCTCGCTTTGCATCCAGGCTGCATACAATTTGTTAAGGCGATATAATTTTCACAAGTCCCGGTGAATACTGAGCTATAGCTAATGAAGCAAAAATTATCTAAAAATTGCCGGCGGCTTGTTGCAGCTACAATTGAATATCCAATTGTAAAAATAAAATTCTTTCCAAAAAAAAGCCTGATCAACAAAATCCATTTCATGTTGATGCAATTTGTCAATCAAAGATATATTTTTTTTAATCAAAAGAATTCCTCGTCTCGCCTCAGGCGAGGCGGGGTTGAATTAAAATATTAGCCACGATTTTCACCAATTGACACGAAATATTATTGCATTACAAGTTTCGATTTGTGATAATTAGTGGAATTAGTGGCAAGATAGCTCGTCTAGCCTTAGGCTAGGCGGGGTCGTTTCATTTGGAAAGCAAGAAAATTATCTAAGGTGAGTAACTGGCGTATATAAGTGCTGAAGCTGTAATGTGCTCTCTCGTTTTATTCTATGTTCGGTTTAGAAGGAATTATGCAGAATTAAACAGAGGATGAACCCTAATCACGAAGGTTTAATTTCCCCTCTCAGCTTTCCACCACTTCAGTCAGATCCACCGGTACAACCTGCGTTACGCCCGGCTCTGCCATCGTAATACCATAAATGATATCAGTGGATGTCATGGTGCGCTTGTTGTGCGTGATGATGATGAACTGAGAATCACCGGAAAATTTCTTGATGATGTTATTGAACTTGTCAATGTTGGTATCATCAAGCGGTGCATCAACCTCATCAAAAATACAGAACGGAGCCGGCTTGATCAGGTAAATACCAAACAGCAAAGCAATCGCAGTGAGTGTTTTTTCTCCCCCACTCAACTGAGAAATACTCAGCGGTCGTTTTCCTTTTGGCTTGGCAATGATCTGCACATCACTTTCAGTCGGATTTGACGGATCGAGGAGGATGAGATCGCAATCATCATCTTCTGTAAACAATGACCTGAATACCTTCATGAAGTTTGTGCGGATCTCAACAAATGCTTTCATGAAATTCTCTTTCGCAGTCATTTCAATTTCGCTGATAGTCTGAAGCAACGATTCTTTTGCACGTGCAAGGTCATCTTTCTGTTCAATGATAAATGTATGGCGCTCTTTGATTTCATTGAACGCTTCCACTGCCATCGGGTTGATCGGACCGTAATTGTCGAGCTGCGATTTTTGTTTGGTCACTTTCTCACGCAGCATTTCTTCAGTCCAGTCAGGTGAAGGATCTTTATCAAGTAACTCATTGATGTCAAGTCCGAACTCCACACTCAGGCGTTCTTTCAAGCCGTTTAGTTGCATTTTCAGTTCCATGGTTTTGTCTTTCACGGCCTGTGCAAGCTGATCACTTTGCTCTTTGCGGTGACGGATCTGACGAATTGCAGTTTCCAGCTCATCAATGGCGCCGCGTGCTTTGAAATAATTTGTTTCAAGCACATTCACAGTCTGCTCAAAAGCTTCTTTATTGGCATACAATGCGATCAACTGTGTGTCAAAGTCTTCGCTTGTGCTTATCAACTCAGCGATCTGAACCTGTACGCCTTCGTAATCAGTCGTATTCGTTGTAATGTTTTTCTGCAATGTTTCCAGCAGTGAAACTTTGTAAGTAAGGTCTCTTACAGTAGTTGCAAGTTTATTCTGTTGCTGAATGCATTTGATATGATGCTGATTGTATTCATTGCTTTGTTTGTCGAGTTCATGTGTAGCATCATTGAACTGAGACTGTAATAAAGTAAGGCGTTCGTTCAGGGTATTAAAAGTTGCCTTCATCTGGTCAAGGTGTTCCTGGTGGCTCAGACTGTTTTGGTTGAGTGAACCTTCCAGCGCCGCAAGCTGGCTTTCAAGATCATTGAGAATCGTTTTGTTATTCTCCATGGCGGCAAATAAATGTTCTGCCTTGCTGCTGAGAGAAGAGAATTCATGGTTGATCTTGTTCAGTTCCTGTTGCAGTCTGTTTTTTCCTGATACCATTTTCTCTTTGCGAAGCTTTGTCTCCGAAAGATCACGCTGCATATTGTCGCGGAGGGCTTTTACTTTAGAAAGAGAAACTGAAAGCTCTTCAATTTCTTTGCTGAGCTGCTCCATGTGTTTGGCGCGGCCGATCCTTTTACCATCAAATAGTCCTACAGAGCCGCCGCTCAGTGCATGCTTTGTACGGCAATATTTTCCATTTTGGGAAATGAATACAGAAGACCTGTTTTCATTCTGTAGAGAAGGAGTGTTGTCCTGATTTTCAGTAACGATGTAAACATTACGAAGCAGGTAACTGCACAACGGTCTGTATTTCTCTTCCACTTCGAGAATGTCCATTGCATGGATACATCCAGCGATCGGTCCGGGAGTAGTGGTGTTTTCATCCTCGAAATTTTTCAGGATGAAGAAATTCGCACGTCCTTTTGAAGCTTCGCTCAACAGGTTTACTGCTTTGCTCGCCTCTTCAATATCCTCGATCACAAAATAATTCATGTAAGGCTCGAGGTAAATTTCAAGCGCTGATTTGAATTCATTTCCTGCCGACAATACATCACTGAACAAAGGTGCCTGTGAGGCTTTCGATGCACTTTTCTTGATGTATCGCAGAGATTCAGGGTAACCTTCGAGATTGTCTACAAGGCTCTTTGTGAGTTTGTATTCATTTTCTTTTGCGTCAAGTTTCCGGCCTTCAGCCATCAATTCATCGGTGAGGCGCTTCAACTCATCATCCATGTAGATGATGCTTTCTGCCATTTGCTCTTCGCTTTCAACCAATGACTGAAGTTCTGTTTCTTTCAGTTCTTTTTCAGCTTTTGCTTCAGTTGTTTTTGCAGCAAGAGGTTCGTGCTCTGTTGATTTGAGCTCGGTGTCATTTTTCAGGCGGTCAATCTCTTTGTGAAGGGATTCTTTCCTGGCCTGTGCAACAGCATAACTTTTCTCTGACTCATGCATGGCAAGCTGGATCGCTTTCACTTCATGAGAAACAAGGTTGACTTCACTCTTTAAAGAGTCATGATTGAGTTTAGCAGCATCAAGCACTCCGCGTAAATCTTCAAGTTGCTGCTGGAGTTGTGTTAATAGATTTTCTTCTGCAAATTTTTCTTCTTCAAGCAGGCTGATCTGATCCTGCGTCTGAACAAGGTTGTTCTTGTCTGCACTTAATTGCTGGCTGAGTTGCGCTTCTTTGTCCTGCAGGTATTTCAGCTTTTCGTTGCTGATCTTCTTGTCGTTTTCCTGCTGACGGATGTGGGAAATTTTTTCGTTCAGTTGTTTTTGTGCATCACCCAGTTCTTTTTCAAGATCAAGATTCACCAGTTTATCAGCCTGAAGTCTTGCTTCTGTTTCAGCGATCTGTGCTTCGAGGGCAATGCGTTCTTCAATCTGATTTGTTTCCTGCAACTGAAGTTCTTCGTATGTTGTCTTATTGGAAGAAATGGTAAACAAGGCAAGTTCAGTACTGAGTTCCTTGTATTGTTCTTTTAATTTATAATAACGTTCTGTTTTCCTTGCCTGCGACTCCAAAGTCTTCAGGTTTTTTTCGATCTCGAACAAGAGGTCATTCACACGGCTCAGGTCTGCATCTGTCTCTTCGAGCTTATTGAGTGTTTGCTTCTTCCGCACTTTGTATTTTGAAATGCCGGCAGCTTCCTCAAACAAAAGCTTGATTGAATTATTCTTGTCATTCAGGATCTCATCCACCATCTTCAGTTCAATAATGGCATAAGAATCAGAACCGATACCTGTGTCCATGAAAAGATCTGTAATGTCTTTCAGGCGGCAGGTTACATTGTTCAGCAGGTATTCGCTTTCTCCACTGCGGTAAAGTCTGCGGGTAATGGTAACGCTGGTGTATTCTGTCGGGAGTATGTTTTTGGTGTTGTCAAACGAAATGCTCACTTCAGCCACACTGGCCTGTTTGCGGGTTTTTGTACCGTTAAAGATGATATTTTCCATCTTCTCACTCCGGAGCATTCTGGTCTTCTGCTCACCAAGAACCCAACGCATGGCATCTACCACATTGCTCTTTCCGCTGCCGTTCGGGCCCACAATGGCTGTCACGCCTTTGTCAAAATGAATGACGGTCTTTTCGCCAAAACTTTTAAATCCTTTGATCTCAAGTGATGTTAAACGCATAGTTTCAATTTTATCGTGCGCAAAAATAATTTTTTAATTACAGTGGCACGGATTGTTGATAAGTTCCGAAGATAACTCCCCAAATCTTAATTGACGAAACGCTGACAAAAAACTTATGAACGATGGTCACCTTAGCATTGTGAAATTTTCTTTCTGAAGCACCGAAGATAATGAAAAGTCCGGCAGCGTGTAGAGATGTATACAATTCAACAAAGTTGATTTGTAAATGCTGATAAATCATGAAATCTTTACATCATAAAATTCATGTATTGGTGTTGAAGTTAGGTAACCGAATTATTAAAAAATGGCATGATAGTAAAATCGAATAGTCCAAATGGTGCTACGAATCAGGCATTTGGCGACGTAAAAAACAATTTTTGTTTTTTATTATTGGATTTATACTTTTACCGCCTCCAAAAAAAGTTAACTTAATTTAACCTAACATTATGGGACGTAATTTTTACCTATCACTATTTCTTTTCAGCTTCATCTTTTCCAATGCAATTGCGCAATCCGGAGAAATCCGCGGGCAGATCAAAGAAAGAGGTGGAAAGGACGGAGTTCCTTTTGCAAGTGTTGCAGCAACACAAGGCGGGCAACAGATCATCGCAACTGTTACTGACCTCGATGGTAACTATACCCTGAAGCCACTCGGTCCGGGAAAATATGACCTCAAGGCAACCTGCGTGGGTTACAGTCCGGCACAAACGAATGGTGTACTGATTACAGTTGACAAAATCTCTTTTGTAAACATGGAGATGGGTAAAGGTATTGATATCGGGGAGGTCCAGATTGTAGATTATAAGGTTCCGCTGTTGGACAAGGGTCAAACTGCTGTTCAAAAGACAATGACATTCGAAGAAATCCAGGCTGCCCCTACGCGTGACGTAAATTCAATTGCTTCCCAGTCTGCAGGCGTTTTTCAACGTGATGATGGCAAGGAGTTGAACGTTCGCGGTTCACGATCTGATGGTACGGCGTATTATGTGGATGGTATAAAAGTGCGAGGTGGTTCAAATATTACTGCGAAAGGCGCAGAGCAGATCACTGTAATTACAGGTGGTGTTCCGGCACAATATGGTGATGCTACAGGTGGTATCGTTTCAATTACAACAAGGGGACCTTCTCCGCAGTTTCATTACGGTCTTGAAGGAGAGTCATCTCATTTCATCGATGCATATGACAATAACCGGTTGTCTGCATCTTTTTCAGGACCTATTATTTCATCTCATGATTCAGTGGGTAAGAAAACCACAGTAGCAGGGTATTTTATTTCTGCAGACTGGTTGTATGACAAAGATCCGAGTCCGTCAGCGATTGGACAATATGTGGTGAAAGATGATGTTCAGAAAAGGTTGGAGAGTTCTCCGCTGGTAAAATCCCCTACCGGTGAAGGATTTGACAGACGCGGCGAATACCTTACCTATGATAGCCTTGATCATCAAAAGGAAAGAAAAAATGTCGCAAGGCATAATTATGTGATCAACGGAAAACTTGATTTCAGACCGATAAAAAATTTCTATGTGACCCTTGGTGGAACATACGAACATGAAAAGCGGCACGATTTCATTGACATTTATTCTTTGATGAATTCATATTACAACAACCAGGTTACAGATCAGTCTTACCGGGTGTTTGCAAAAATCCAGCAACGTTTCGGTGATGATGAAGCTCAGAAGACAAGCGCTTCAGTTGTTAAGCATGCTTATTATACTTTGCAGGCTGACTATACAAAGAATTCAAGCGAAGACGGAAATGATGTGCACATGGATAAAATCTTCCGTTATGGTTACGTTGGAAAGTTTACCACACACCTTGCAGATTTCAGATTGGCCGATGCTTACGAATACATTCAGGGCCAGGACACTTCCTTTATTGATGCCATTTTCCAGGATGTTGCTATTACTGCTCCGCTTGACTATGAATCTTATGCCGGAAGTCCTTATACTTCTGCTTTTGCTTCACAGTATTTTGAATTGAATCCGGGGGACTTTACACTTGGTCAGGTTGTCTCTAACAATGGTATCATCAATGGCGATAACCGTCTTACCCTGAATACATATGGTTTGTGGGCGCTTCCGGGCCGGACAAGAACTTATTATGGTAAATCAGAAAACAACCAGTTCCGAATTGTTGCTTCCGGCTCCGCAGATATTAAGAATCACAACGTTGTGCTGGGATTTGAATATGAGCAACGGGAAGACAGGGGATACAGCGTTTCACCAAGCGGATTGTGGTCGTTGATGCGCGGACTTGCAAATTCACGACTCATCAATTTTGAAGCGACTCCTTACATCACAATTGATAATCTGGATACCGTTGCAAATTTTCAATTCCTTTATAACCAGACCAGAAATCTTGCCGATGAAGCAGCGAATGGTTTTTTTGAAAACGTTCGTGATAAATTTGGTATCAATTATCACCGCTATGTGGACATTGACAACTATACACCAGAAGATTTTTCTCTTGACATGTTCACTACTGATGAATTGCTGAATTTCGGATTTGTCGGATATTATGGATATGATTACCTCGGAAATAAAACAACAGACAATCCAAGTATCACGGACTTCATCAACAACAAAGACAAGACAAATAATTTCACTCGTCCGATGGGTGCTTTCCGTCCGATCTATGTTGCAGGATATATCGCTGATAAGTTTATTTTTAATGACATTCAGTTTAACATCGGAGTCCGGGTTGACCGCTTCGATGCCAACCAGCCTGTATTGAAAGACAAGTATTTATTGTACCCTGCCTATACTGCCGGTTCTGAAGCTTTGAAAAACAAGTTCCCTTATTACAACCTGCCAACCAATATCTCCTCTGATGCAGTTGTTTATGTGAACGATGTAAAAAATCCTTCAGGTTCAGGACCGATTGGTTTCCGTGAAGGTGACAAATGGTTTGATGCACAAGGAAACAGTATTACAGACGTAAACACCCTTGCCAACCAAAGTGGTACCGGTATTGCGCCTTTCGTTCAGGAGAAATATTTTGACGTAATGGATAAGGGACTCCTCACTCCGGATGCATTTGGAGATTATGAGCCACAAACGACATTTATGCCACGTATTGCCTTCTCATTCCCCATCTCTGATGAGGCATTCTTCTCTGCGCATTATGATGTGTTGACGCAGCGTCCGCAAAATGCAGGCCTCATCCAGTTCCGTCCGGATATCTATTATGCACTTGCGCAGGGATCTTCAGTTACTAATTCCAATTCTTCCCTCAAGCCGGAAAAGACAACTGACTATGAAATTACCTTCCAGCAAAAACTGACAAGGAGTTCAGCATTGTCTCTCTCGGCTTTCTATAAAGAGCTACGTGATATGATCCAGGTGATCAGCGTTCAGTATGCTTACCCGATCGACTATTATACTTATGGTAACCTGGATATCGGTACCGTAAAAGGACTTACATTAAGTTATGACCTGAGAAGGACAGGAAACATCAGAATGACAGCAAGCTATACACTTCAGTTTGCTGAAGGTACAGGATCGAATGCAGGTTCCAATGGAAGATTAATTGCTCAACAGGGACAAACCAACCTGAGAGAACCAAAGCCACTTGATTTTGACCAGCGTCACCAGCTTACTGCTTCTTTTGATTACCATTATGGAAAAGGCAAAGATTACAACGGTCCTGTGTGGTTTGACAAACAGGTTTTCGCAAATGCAGGATTGAACTTTACATTCCGTTCAGGATCAGGTACACCTTATACACGCAAAAAGAATATTACACCTGAGTCAGATTTCACAACTGCAGCAAATGGCCGCTTCCAGCTGGATGGTTCTGTAAACGGTTCACGTTTGCCATGGCAGTACCGTGTAGATGCAAAGCTTGACAAGCAGTTTGAACTGAAGATGGGCAAGAAGGCAAACGGCGAAAAAAGAAGGGCATATTTCCTCGGAGTGTATTTACAAGTGCTGAATGTGTTCGATGCGCGTAACGTCATATCTGTCTATTCTGCAACCGGTAGTCCGACAGACGACGGATACCTCTCTTCAGCAGCAGCACAAAATGACATTAACAGCAAGCTGAATACAGATGCATACATTACACAGTATGAGATCGCAGAAAACAACCAGGGAAATTACAGTCTGCCAAGGCGTATCCGTCTTGGATTGCAACTTGACTTTTAATTAATTATTTGACAACAGCTAAGAATTCTATTCATATCATTATGAGAAAAATTATCTTAACATCACTTTTCACAGTCCTTTCAGTCAGTTTATTATCTGCAAAGGAAAATGTAGACTCAGGTCATCGCAATGGGCCCATTGGTGGTGATCACATTCTTGCATCATGCCAAAAATCAACAGCACAAACAGATCTTGATATCAATAATATCAGGACCAAGATCTTTATCAATGGAGATATGTGGTGGGATCTTGTCGGAACTGCAACATATGAAGTACCGAAGGGCTCTGGGAAGCATTCGTTGTTTGCCGGTGCTGTTTGGATAGGTGGATTAGACACTTCAGGTAACTTGCGTGTAGCCGCACAAACATACCGCCAGTCAGGAGATGATTTCTGGCCGGGTCCGGTGAATGTTACAACCACTGACATTACTCCTGATGTTTGCACCAAATTCGACAGGCATTTCAGGGTAACAAGAGATGAAGTGCAGCAGGCAATTGCCAATTTTAAAGCCGATGCGGGCGGTTACCCTGCCGGCTATTTGCCACCACAAGTAATGCAGGACTGGCCGGGAAATGGAGATGATCCTGAACATGGTGCCGGTGCCGGTTATGCTCATTTTCTCGCTCCTTTCTTTGACAGAAACGTAGATGGTATCTATAACTGGGAGGATGGTGATTATCCATATTTCGAATTTAATTCAGCCATTCCTGTCTGTGATGACAGAATGTTGGGTGATCAGTCACTGTGGTGGGTATTCAATGATGTGGGTAATGTTCACCGCGAAACTGATAGTCCAAATCCAATCGGTCTGGAGATCCAGGCACAGGCATTTGCTTTTGCTACAAACGATGAGATCAATAACATGAGTTTTTATAAATACAAGATCATCAACAGGAATACGACAGACATTATTGACAGTTGTTATTTCGGTGCCTGGTGTGATCCTGATCTGGGAAATTACCTCGATGACTATGTTGGTTGTGATGTGAAGCGCGGATTTGGCTATTGCTATAACGGCGATGCAAATGATGAAGGTATTGCAGGTTATGGATTCAATCCACCGGCTGTGGGAGTTGATTTCTTTCAGGGACCTGCAGCTGATACAGGCGACAACGTGGATAATGACAGGGATAGTTGTACTGACTGCACATTCATTCCGAACGCACAGGGACTAATTGATACAATTTCTGATTCCATTGTACCTGAACTTATCATCATGTCAAAGTTTGTATATTATGATAACAACAATGATGCTGTTAATGGTAACCCGAATGGTGCAGAGGATTATTATGACTATTTAAAAGGGATTTGGCGAAATGGAAACAGAATGACCTATGGAGGAAATGGAAAGGGCGGGGGCACCGGAGCAACTAATGATGTCTGCAATTTTATGTTCCCGGGAAATTCAGATCCATACGATTGGGGAACCAATGGACTGCCGGAAGCTGACTGGGATGAAGTAGCGGCCGGAAACGTTCCTGATGACAGGAGGTTTTTACAGTCTTCAGGACCCTTTACATTGCTTCCCGGAGCTGTGAATTATATTACAACAGGTGCGGTTTGGGCAAGGGCAACAAACGGAGGACCACTTGCATCAGTTCGTCTTGTTCGTCAGGCAGACGATTATGCACAGGCGTTGTTTAATAACTGTTTCAAGGTTATTGACGGGCCCGATGCGCCTGAAATGACCATTAGGGAATTGGACAAGGAGATCATCTTGTCCATTGACAACTCGAAACTCTCAAACAATTACAAGGAAAAATACAGTGATCCTGATCCGAATACTACTCAGGTTAGTTATTATAATTTTCAGGGATACCAGATCTTCCAAACCGTTGACCCATTTGTAACTGTTTCTGATGTGCACAATCCGGACAAGGCACGCCTTGTTGTTCAGTGTGACGTCAAGGATGGAGTATCGCAAATCGTTAATAACGTATTTGATCAGACTACTCAGGGATGGACACCGGTTGAAGAGGTGAATGGCAGTGATAATGGATTGAAGCATACTTTCAGGGTAACCAACGATCTGTTTGCATCAGGCGATCCGACAATGGTAAACCACAAAACTTATTATTTCCTTGCTTTAGCGTATGCTTATAATGCCGGGGAATCAGCATCAGATCCTTATGTTCCTACAGGCAGAAATAAACCTTATCTGGCCGGCAGAAA
>CAYHHK010000050.1:0-4830 GCA_964356415.1 uncultured Flavobacteriales bacterium | reverse complement strand
GCTTCAGATACAATCAACCATGATAAATATTTAGGTTCATATACTGATACGATTCCACATTACATTGCAGTTGATACGCTTTGGGTATTAAGTAATCCCGTAGCTGGAACCACTGATACTTCCCTGAAAAGTATTTTATCTCCTTATGATCAGTTGTTCCCGAATTATGGATTTTCCATAAACATGGCCCAGACTCCGCAAAACGCTTATCAGCCCGGAGATGATGCAACGGGAGGTGCAGGATACATTAACTCATCTATTGCTTATGAAAGCCCTACGCAAAGATGGTGCGGTGGCGTTTATGACTTTGATGGTGATCCCGGCTTAAACTGGATACGTAGCGGCAAGGAAACTTCCACAGACTATAAGTTCAATAACGGTGAATTTGATGGTCAGCAGGTATATGAGAAAATCATTGGTGGTTCATGGGCACCTTACCGTTTCACTTCCTATGATTTTGCCAATAACGGACCCGCTAACAACAGCAATTCTTTTGGTCAGAATAGATTTTATAACCAGGCCAGCATTGATGTTGTGATAACAACTGATAAAAATAAATGGAGTTATTGCCCTGTTATCGAACAATCTTATTCTGATACACTCACAGTAAGCGTTACTACTTCTGATGCAAAGCGCATGAAGCTTAGGCAGAGTTTTTCTATCGACAAGAATGGAAATACTGTTGCCGGAGACACAGGTTATAGCTGGTTCCCGGGATATGCTGTGAATGTAGAAACAGGTGAACGCCTGAATATTGCTTTCGGGGAAAACAGCTATTATGGTCCGACTCACGGATATGCCAACGGCACCGGTGAAGACATGAAGTGGAATCCAAACTCGCTTCTTACCGATACTGATGCCTATGGAAAATACATCCTTGGCGGACGCCATGTGATCTATGTATTTTCTAAAACAGCAACAGTTGGCAATTATAATGGCACTAGGGCACTCGGCGATTCTATAATGAAAACTACTATTCCAGTACCATTGAACAAAGTTTGGGGTAGCTGTATGTGGGTAGGATATCCGCTTTTGGCTGCCGGTGAACAGCTCCCTGATTTTTATGGAACCGGCAATGGTTACAAGAACGATGTCACAATTCGTATCCGTGTTGCAAAACCTTATGCGAAGTTCAATCCCAATGCAGTTGCTTTAAATGATAGCTTCCCGCTCTATCAGTTTTCAACAAATGACCTGGTTCCTAAAACAAGGAACGGCGAAAAAGCGAAGTCTGCGCTTGACAACATTAATGTAGTTCCAAATCCATACTATGCATATTCTCAATATGAGAAGAACCAGTTGGATTACCGCGTGAAAATTGTGAACCTTCCTCCAAAGTGTACCGTCAGCATATTTACACCAAGCGGAACACTCATCAGGAAGTACAACCGTGACGTTGCCGGCGATAATACTGCAGGTGGAATCTATGATCCGAAGGCTGACCTGAACCTGGAGAGTTCGATAGATTGGGATCTGAAAAACTCAGCAGGTATTCCTGTTGCCAGTGGCTTGTATATTATCCATGTAGAAGCACCAAACGTGGGAGAGAAGACCATTAAATTCTTCGGTGTGCTTCGTCCGATTGACCTTGATACTTTCTAATTGAACAACAAAACAGAAATTATGAGAAAGACTTTTAAGACATTATTGATCATTGCCCTCTCAGTTCCTTTCATGAGTAAGGGAGGAAATCCGGATCGTGCCGGACAGGCAGGTGCAACGGAACTTTTACTGAATCCCTGGGCGAAGTCATCAGGCTGGGGAGGCGTAAATACTGGAAGCGTGCGCGGCGTAGAAGCCATCTTTGGCAATGTTGCTGGTATTGCACTTACCAAAAAAGTGGAGATTGCATTTGCCCATTCCGTCTGGCTGAAAGGTAGCGGGATGAGCATCAATTCTCTTGGAGGAACCTTTAAGGTTGGAGAAGGAAGTGTAATGGGACTTTCGCTGATGTCGTTCAGCTTCGGTGATATTCCGATTACAACCGTTGACCAGCCTGAAGGAGGTCTCGGAGATTTCAGCCCGCAGTTTTTGAACATCTCTTTATGCTATGCGAAAGCATTTTCAAACAGCATTTATGGAGGACTTAACCTGAAGATAGTAAACGAAAGTATTTCCAATGTAAATGCAACCGGTGTTGCCCTTGATGCAGGCATTCAGTATGTAACCGGATTCAATGCAGACCGCGATAATTTCAAAGTTGGTATCGCATTGAAAAATGTTGGCACGCCGATGAAGTTTGGCGGCGACGGACTTTCTTCACGCGTGCTTGTAACAAACGTATCTCCATCCTATGAATATACTGTTGAGCAGCGCGCAAATGGTTTTGAGATCCCCTCGTTGCTCAACATCGGACTTTCTTATGATGCCAAACTTGCCAAGGATCACCGCCTGAGTTTCGGACTTGGATTTACTTCCAACTCATTCACTCAGGATACATATCAGGGTGGACTTGAGTATTCATTCAAAGAGTATTTCATGCTTCGTGGAGGATATGTCTACGAAGAGAATATTGCCGATGACAAGCTTCGTACAACTGTATTTACAGGCCCTTGTGCAGGACTCACAATTCAGGTTCCACTGGGAAAAAGCAATACTAAGTTTGGTATTGACTACTCTTACCGCGCCACGAATCCGTTTGACGGATCCCATACTTTCGGGGCGTATTTTATATTGTAAAAAATCCTGTTTATCTTTGCACAGCAAAACAATCCCGATATCAATCGGGATTGTTTTGCTTTCAATACATATTATACTATGTCAGTTTCCTATTATACTGAAGATGGACTTAAGAGGCTACAGGAAGAACTAGCCCAATTAAGGAATGTTGAACGTCAGCGCATTTCAGCACAGATCGCAGAGGCACGCGATAAAGGTGACTTATCAGAGAATGCCGAATACGACGCTGCAAAAGATGCGCAGGGAATGCTTGAGCTTCGTATTTCCAAATTAGAGATGGTTATTGCAAATGCCCGCCTCGTGGATGAAAGCAAGATGGATAATTCCAAAGCGATGGTCCTTTCAAAAGTGAAGATCAAAAACAAAGGCAATGGTTCGACAATGACCTATACCCTGGTTGCAGAAAGCGAGGCAGACCTGAAATCCGGAAAAATTTCTGTAAGCTCACCAATTGGAAAAGGATTGCTTGGGAAAAAAGTAGGCGAAGTTGCGGTGATCGAAGTGCCATCAGGAAAAATGAAATTTGAAATTGTCTCCATCAGCAGGTAATACTACTTCGGTCATTACATAGGCAACATTTAGAATACTAGTCCACTAGTCAATTTCAATTTTTTAATGTCGCATAACCTTCGTAGTACACAGTAAGCAGGCTGATCCAGCGTATATTTATTCGAACAATGTCAACGATCTTCTCCAAAATAATTTCAGGAGAAATTCCCTGCTATAAAATTGCAGAGAGCGCATCCTGCTTTGCATTTCTCGATGTAAGCCCGCTTGCCAAAGGACATACGCTGGTAGTTCCGAAAATTGAAAAAGATTATATTTTTGATATTGAAGATGAACTGCATGCGGATCTCTGGCAGTTTGCAAAAAAGGTCTCCATCGCAATAAAAGCAGGAGTACCCTGCAAAAGAATAGGCGTAGCCGTTATCGGACTTGAAGTACCGCATGCACATATTCATCTCATTCCAATGAACAGGGTCAGTGACATGAACTTTGCAATGCCAAAACTTTCCTTTTCCAAAGAAGAAATGGAAGCTACAGCTGAGGCTATCCGTAAAAATATTATCTTTTAAGAAGCCGTTCCGGATTCTCTGTCAGGAAAGATTTCCATCCTCCGGATAATTTCTTTTTACTTCCGCCTGATGTGTTCTGCTGAAAAAAATGACACACTGCTGCCGCCAGCCCATCTGTAGCATCCATTTTTTTGGGTAATTCTTTTAGTGTCAGGAGCGTCTGAAGCATGGCAGCAACCTGCTCTTTGGAAGCATTGCCATTTCCGGTGATCGATTGTTTGATCTTTTTAGGCGAATATTCAAAGATCGGAATTGTACGGAATAGCCCTGCAGCCATGGCTACTCCCTGAGCCCTTCCTAATTTCAACATACTTTGTACATTCTTCCCAAAGAAAGGTGCTTCGATAGCGAGGTCATCGGGATGGTATTTATCGATAAGTGAAAGGGTAAATTCAAAAATAGTTTTCAGTTTCAGGGCATGGTCATTCAGTTTGTCAAGCTGTAAAACGCCGAGTTCTACCGCGTCCATTTTGCTTCCCGCCACTGAAATCAGGCCATAGCCCATAATGGTTGTGCCGGGATCAATTCCAAGAATTATTTTGTCGGCACGGGTTTTCACTGTTTTTATGAATTGTTTATGTGTTTAAAATCGTGTCTTGTGATACAGATCGAGAAAAACTTTGTATTATCCTTGTTCATTCTTCCCTGTGGAGCAAAGTAAAGCAAATAAGAGCAACCGTTTCTGGTTTGGCAGCATCAAGTTATTGATAGCGGCAGCTGCATTTATATTTATATACAGGCAGGTGATCAGCAAGGAAAATTTTTCTGAAATCCTGTCCGTGTACAGAGAGCTTTTTCTAAATCATGGTAGCCGCTCAATGATACTTGTTGTGGTGTCGCTTATGCTTGTGAACTGGTCGCTGGAAGCACTGAAGTGGAAGCTGATGATGCGAAGACTGGAAGAGATACCATTCCTGCGTGCGCTGGCAGCAGTATTCTCAGGTTTGACTGTCAGCTTTTTTACACCCAACAGGATAGGGGAGTATGCCGGACGCATTTTTCACTTGCGGTCTGCGAATAGGATCAAAGGCACGCTGGTTACGATCCTGGAAAACCTGAGTCAGCTTATTGTAAC
>CAYHHK010000049.1:9167-25286 GCA_964356415.1 uncultured Flavobacteriales bacterium | reverse complement strand
TATTTTCAGCGATCAGCTTCTTTGCGTGTTGAATAGCATCAATACATTCCTTGTCTCTGTCGTTTGGTTTTCCATGCTGCGGAACTTTTCCACCAAAATAATTCTGGGTGAGGACAAGGGTTCTGTTCACAAAGTTTCCAAGAATTGCAACCAGTTCGCTGTTATTCCTGGTCTGAAAATCCTTCCAGGTAAAATCATTGTCTTTGTTTTCCGGAAACGTGGAACACAATACATAACGCAGCACATCCTGTTTACTCTCAAAATCTTCGAGGTACTCATTCAGCCACACTGCCCAGTTGCGGGAAGTGGAAATTTTTTCTCCTTCTAAATTCAGGAACTCATTCGCCGGAACATTCTCCGGTAAAATAAACTCTCCGTGTGCTTTCAACATGGCAGGAAAAATAATGCAATGGAAAACGATGTTGTCTTTTCCTATGAAGTGGATAAGCTTTGAATCCTTATCACACCAGTAATCTTTCCAGGTTGAAGTTGAAAGTTTGTGGTTTGAAGTTTGAAGTTTTTCAAAATATGCTTTTGTGGACGAGATGTATCCAATAGGAGCATCAAACCATACGTAAAGTACTTTTCCCTCTGTACCGGGCAACGGAACTTTCACTCCCCAGTCCAGGTCTCTTGTTACTGCACGTGGCTGCAATCCCTGGTCGAGCCAAGATTTGCACTGACCGAAAACATTTGCCTTCCATTCCCCTTCTTTACTTCTGATCCATGCCTCAAGCCACTCAGTCTGCATTTTATCTAATGGCAAATACCAGTGCTTTGTCTGCTTTTTTACCGGAGGCTTTCCGCTTAACTGAGAATGCGGGTTGATCAGATCGGCTGGAGATAAACTCTTGCCGCACTTCTCACACTGGTCTCCATAGGCATTCGGGTTGGCGCAGTTCGGGCAGGTACCTGTGATATAGCGATCTGCAAGGAACATATTCGCTTCCTCATCGAAATATTGCTCACTTACCTCTTCAACAAAAACCTTTTTGTCATAGAGTGTTGTGAAAAAATCAGACGCTGTTTTATGATGAAGCGGATCGCTCGTACGATGATAAAAATCAAAGGAGATGCCAAAGTCCTCAAAGCTCTTCTTAACAATACCATGATATTTATCCACCAGTTGCTGTGGTGTAATTCCTTCTTTTCGGGCACGCAATGTAATCGGCACACCATGCTCATCGGAGCCGCAGATAAAAAGTACGTCCTCCCCTTTTGCACGCAGGTACCTGACAAAGATATCTGCTGGCAAATAAGCACCTGCAAGATGACCAATGTGAACAGGGCCATTTACATAAGGTAAGGCTGAAGTGATGAGATACCGGCTCATTGGAAGTTTGAAGTTTTGAGTTTGAAGTTAGGGCTGTTTATCTTATAACAATGAAATGGCCCTGCCTCGCCTAAGGCGAGACGAGGTATCTTGCCACTAATTCCACTAATTATCACAAATCGAAACTTGTAATGCAATAATGTTTCGTGTTAATTAGTGAAATTCGTGGCTAATATTTTAATTCAACCCCGCCTCGCCTAAGGCGAGACAAGGAATTCTTTTGATTAAACATCAAACTTTTAACTTTTTTATGGGCTGCAAAAATAGACAAATTAAGTTGCTGCGGGAAACAATACGTTTAACGCATTATCGCGAATTTCTTGAAAGAAAAGCGGCCATTTTCATCTGTAAATTGAAGAAAGTAAATGCCTTCAGGCAATGCGGAAATATTCATCACAACAGGGTTCACTATATCTGCAAAAGCTGTTTCATACACATGCTCACCGGTCATGTTAAAAATCGATAAGCTTTTAATATTGTATTGGCTGTTATTAATTGTAAAAGATCCATTTGCCGGATTAGGAAAAACTTCAATTGTGCTCAACATATCCTCACTCACAGAACCCCAATTGCAAACCATGTTGTTGACTAACATAAAAGTGTCGCTTGAGCATGCATTGTAAACAATATGCAGGACGGGAAAATAATGTGAATATAGGTAGTGATGCACAGGACTTGGATCCGTTGAAGTAGTGCTGTCACCAAAATCCCAGTAATGAGAAAAATTTGAATTTGAGTTGCCATAGTAAACACCGTTACATCCAGGGGCTTCATCCCATGAAAATTCTGCCCATGGCTCATAGATACCTAGGTTCCAGAAATTCAGGCTGGCAGCAACCGTTTGCCGGGCGAACAGATGATACATGATTGATGTAAGTTGTGTAACACCTGGATTGTATGAATTTCCGGCCGCACTTTTGTGAAAGAATATATTGTAAAAAACAGAAGCCGCGAGGAAAGAGCCATTGAGTGAAGGATGGCTGTAATCGGCCGAGTATAATTCAACGGTACTGTCATATGCAATACAGGTTCTGTATGCTTCGCCCACGGGTGCTACAATTCCATGACAGGTATCTGCCATCAGCTTATAGGATTCAAGAAGCCGCTGTTGCATTCCATCATAGGTGCAAACAGGAGGATAGAAAGCACAGTTGGAAGCGTCGCCGTATTTCCGTCCCCAGGTCTCGAAAAAAACAGTTTGGGTACATGGGTTATTGGCATGGATCACACTATCGAGAAACAAAGCATATGGAATAGTGGCCGTATCCACAATATTCGGATCGAGCGATGGGAGCTGACTTTGCTCCTGCAACACTACATAATCCCACTGCTGCTGGTTAATTTTTGCGATCGTATTTGTATCGTAAGCATGCATTTTGAGGGTGTATCCTCCCAGTGCACTTACTTCCCAGTCCAGCGTATCACCACCGGCTGTCACAATACTGTCTACAAGAAGTGGGAGGTTATTTACATAGGTATAGCTGTTCCCGATAAAGAGTACAGAAACCTTTTTATGCTGGGCAGACAATCCTGTTGCAGCCAGAAAAAATAACCAATATAATATCCCTGATTTCATAGAAGAAGAAGGTTCAAAACTAACAATTATTAATCACATCTTTGCCTTACAAAATGACAACACCAGCTTATTTAAAATCAGGAGATAAGGTAGCCATTGTTTCAACTGCACGAAAAGTATCCGAAGCAGAAATGACACCTGCAGTTGAACTGCTAAAGCAATGGGGGCTTGAAACTGCCTTCGGTAAAAACCTGTTCAATCAGCTAAATCAGTTTGCAGGCACTGATGAAGACCGCACGCAGGATTTTCAAGAGGCACTGAATGATCCTTCAGTAAAAGCAATTCTCTTCGCCCGCGGAGGATATGGTACGGTGCGCATCATTGATAAAATTGACTGGAGTACATTTAAAATAAATCCCAAGTGGCTGATCGGTTTCAGTGATGTAACGGTAACTCATTCGCACGTTCAGAAAAATCTTGGCATTGAAACGCTGCATGCGCCGATGGCTTTTAATCTACCGAAGTCAACGAATGAAGTAAAGCAAAAGCTACGACAGGCTTTGTTTGGCGAAAAGCTGCAGTATGAGATCAGTGAAAATATTTTTTCTGACATCAACCGCTCCGGCGAATGCATAGGCGAACTTGTCGGAGGAAACCTATCCATACTCTATTCATTGCTTGGTTCATCATCCAGCATTGACACAAATGGAAAAATCCTGTTCCTTGAAGACCTCGATGAATATCTTTATCACATCGACAGGATGATGATGGCTTTGAAGCGTGCAGGAAAACTTTACAAACTGGCAGGACTTATTGTGGGAGGAATGAATGACATGAAAGACAACAAGGTTCGCTTCAATAAAACTGCTGAAGAGATTATAAGTGAAGCGGTAAGTGAATACAAATTTCCAGTGCTCTATGGATTTCCGGCAGGGCATGTCAGGAATAATATGCCGCTCATCTTTGGAAGAAAAGTGAATCTTAAAGTTGCTGTTGACTCGTTGTTGTCCTTTTCATAACGGTTAACGATTAACCGATAACGAACAACTAATAAGGTTTTTACATGAGCGAACAAAGCGAACTTGGAAAACTAGGGGAACAGCTGGCCGCGGAATTCCTAAGAAAGAACGACCACATCATCCTACATCAGAATTTTGTCTGGGAAAAAGCGGAGATCGATATTATCACAATCAAGGACAATAAAATTGTTTTCGTGGAAGTGAAGACACGCGTATCCCCGTATCTGAATGACCCTGCTTTGATGGTACCGATGAAAAAATGGCGGCAGATCATGAAAGCAGCAGATTATTTCATGAAAGAGAGAACTGATGATCTGACAGCCCAATTCGATATTATTTCTGTTATCACCAACAAGGATTACACGAAAATTGACCATTACGACGAGGCATATGTTCCCGGAGTATAGCTAAAGGAAGCAGTTCAGCCCTAATTTGTTATCTTCGCGGTTAAATAAGAAAAATGAGAACAGGAAGCCGTAAAGTAACCCGAAACCGAAAGACCTCCGGAACCCCTCCGGATGCAGAAATTCGTGGGAAAGGAAGGGGAGCCGGGGCCCGTAAACCGGGAAAATACAGACCAAAAACAGAGGGAGCAGCAACATACAGGGACAGAAAACCGGCTGGCGAAAGACCGGCAAGGAAAACTTACGGCGACAAGCCGTACTCAAAACCGGGAGGATCTACAGGAAGAAGTTATAGAAAACCGGAAGGAGAATATTCAAAAGACAAACCCCGTTTCAATCGCGAAGGTGACAAACCTGATGGTGAAAGACCGGCAAGAAAACCTTACGGCGACAGGCCATATTCAAAACCGGGCGGATCAACAGGCAGAAGTTTCAGGAAACCAGAAGGAGAATATTCTAAAGACAAACCACGTTTCAGTCGTGAAGGAGGCAAACCGCTTGGGGCAAAACCGGGTCGATTCAAAAAACCATTTCGAAAATTTTCAGGAGAAGATAAACCGAATAATGGTCCCGACGATACAACCTCAAAACCGGGAGCGGAGAAAACTTATGGCGGTTCAAAACCATTTTCAGGGACAGGAGATCGTAAACCTTATGGAGACAAAAGAAGGACTTTTGGAAAGCCTTACGGTGAAAAACGGGAAGGATATAAAAAGCCTTTCATAAAATCAGGAGAGGGAAATACATCTGAATCACCACAGGGTGAGAACAAATGGAACCGCAAAGAAAAACATGAGTTTTACGGTGACAGAAAAAGAAGGCCACGTACATTCAGCAAGCCGGAAGTAAATGCAGAACCAAAGGTTGACGATGGCACCATCCGTTTGAATAAATACATTTCAAATGCAGGTATCTGCTCGAGAAGAGAAGCAGATGATTTGATCTCTACAGGTGTCATTTCTGTCAACGGAAATATTATTACAACCCTTGGATATAAAGTGCAACCGGGAGACGTTGTCAGGTACAACGATGCCAGATTGAAATCTGAAAAACCTGTATATCTATTGCTGAATAAACCGAAAGACTTCATCACCACCGTTGATGATCCTCAAAACAGGCAAACAGTAATGTCGCTGATCAAGCATGCCTGTAAAGAGCGCGTGTATCCTGTCGGCCGCCTTGACAGGAATACAACG
Source organism: uncultured Flavobacteriales bacterium (assembly GCA_964356415.1). Lineage (GTDB taxonomy): Bacteria > Bacteroidota > Bacteroidia > AKYH767-A > 2013-40CM-41-45 > JAPLDB01. Next base: position 19,818 of record CAYHHK010000049.1, on the reverse strand, counting down.
GGACTTTTGCTTTTCACCAACGACGGAGACCTTGCAGATAAACTTACACATCCGAGTTTTGAAGTTCAGAAAGTTTACGAAGTACACCTGGACAAGAATCTGAAGAATGAACATTTCGAAGAGATCGGCAGCGGTCTTACGCTGGAAGACGGCGTCATCAGGCCCGATGAAATTTCTTATTCACCGGATGACAAATCAATTGTCGGCATTGAACTTCACAGTGGCCGTAACAGAATTGTAAGAAGGATATTCGAGCACTTCGGGTACCGCATTAGCAAACTTGACCGTGTGCTGTATGCCGGCCTCACAAAGAAAGATCTTCCCCGCGGAAAATATAGATTCCTCACAGAGATGGAACTGGCAAACCTGAAAATGATCACAGGAAATAAGCGTTTCAAAGCTGCGCCGAAGAGGATTGCAATGGCGGAGGAGTAATTTTCATTTACTGATGATGAAAAAATTTAAACTGGACCGCACTGCTTTTTCAATGCATGCCTTAGAGGCCCATGAACCCGCCATCAGCTATTGGAAAAACAAGAGTATTGATGAAAGGCTTGCCGCTGCAGTCTATTTAAATAGTGTTGCATACAATTTCGATCTTCAAAATCCTCCGCGGATAGACAGAACCGCATTTTCAATGAGAAAACACAATGCCTGAATATGGGGAATATTTTTCATGAGGATTTTCGGGATTTTATAATTGCATTGAATGAATGCAATGTTGAATATATGGTGATTGGTGGATATGCTGTTGTTTTGCATGGCTATTCACGCAATACCGGCGATCTGGATTTTTGGGTAAATAAAACTTCCACGAACTATCAAAAACTAAAACTAGCTTTTGCAAAATTCAGAATGCCTGTTTTTGACATGACTGAAGAAAATTTTTTATTCAACCCTAAATTAGACGTATTTACATTTGGCAGGCCACCTGTTTCAATTGATATTCTGACGAAAGTAAAAGGTCTAAATTTTGACGAATGCGCTCCAAAAGCGACAGAAATGAACGTAGAGGATTTAATAGTAAGGGTAATTGATTTTCGCGATTTGATAAAAGCAAAAAGGGAGAGTGGTAGGTCAAAGGACATGGACGACCTCGAAAATCTTCAACAATAAACTGAATCATCTCATTTAATTAAAAAACTAATGATAGTGCAAAAAAGTTGCTTGATGTGTTTTAAAGTACCTACATCCGATTAAACAAAGTATTTCATTCCTTATCCAAACCGACTCATGCCCAAAACCCTCACCCAATCCGTCACCTTCAAAAATCAAAAAGCATCTGCATTGTATTCAATGTATCTTAACAGCAAGCAGCATGCAATGATCACAGGAGGCGCTGAAGCAAAAATTTCTGCAAAAGAAGGTGCTGAATTTTCCGCACACGGCGGCTATTGCTTCGGAAAAAACCTTCAGCTGGTCAAAGACAAACTTATCGTACAAAGCTGGCGTGGCAGTGACTGGGCTGAAGACGAAATGGATTCCACTTTTATTTTATCCTTTGAACAAAAAGGGAAGGATGCCGTCATTCATATGGTTCATGCAAACGTTCCTGATCAGCATGCTCCGGGAATTAAAACCGGCTGGTCGGACTACTACTGGAAACCGTGGAAAGAATATCTGCGAAATCTTTAGGTCGACCTACGGCTAAACCTCACCGAAGTATGAATGAATACATACGAAATTACGAAGTACAAATTGCATAATTCTTTATTGGTATTTTCGTATTTCCTTTTTCGTACTTCGATGAGATCCATTAAAAATACTTACTGATGAAAAGACTACCTCTCTTCGCCGCCTTACTGATTATCATTAAATCTTATGGGCAAAATAACCTGCAGTACATTTCTTCCAACACCGGCGCCGGCTGCTATGCTGTGGAGTATGCAAATGGATTGCTTTACACTGGCACAGGAAACACACTTCAGGTCTATGACGCCAATACGCCCGTTCCTCATACCAAAACATTTGAACACCGCTTCGTTTCTACCATTGATGACATCAAGGTGAGGAACAACAGGCTGTACGTCTGCGCCAATCACGACGGACTTTCTGTCTGGGATCTTACTTCTCCCTCCTACCCTGCGCTGCTGGATCAGTACGTTCCTGACAGTCTGAACCAGGCCGCGTATAACATGGCTTTTTATGGCGACAGTATTTTTGTTACATACAAAACAATGATGGCAGTCTTTTATTTCAATCCTGCCAACAATAGTCTTTCTCTCATCAGCACATTTGCCCGGCAGACAGGCAACAGTTTTGCACGCGGCGTAGATGTGAAAAATAACCTGCTTGCATTTACAACGGCGTATGGAACAAATGCGCAAACCGGAATTCACATCTGGGACATTCCAACGATGACTGAACTTTCATTTTACCAGCAGAATTTTGCCGACCCAGAAAATGTTTTATTCTCACAAAATGTTCCGTTGCTGAATGTACTTGGAGGAACAGAAAGCTGGCAGAATGGCAATCCAAAGGGAATTTTTTATTCACTCAACATAACAAATCCGCAAACTCCTGTTGTTGTGCACAGCGATACTTTAGGCGGCGGATTCAACTTTTACATTGCAGGCCCCATCAGCGGTCAAATTATGAACGACACCATTTACTTCGCAACAAATGGCATGAGCGATTCTACTTCTGCTGTCGGTGACACTGCGGGGTATGTTTATGTTTATGATGTTTCCAATCCAAACAATGTGCATTTCATCACCAACATCAATGCAGGGCTGTGGCATTTTGATGTTGCAGTAGGAAATCATAAAATGTATGTGGCTTCAGAATGGTATGGCGTGAAAACACTCGACATCGCAAATCTCTTCGCTCCTGTCAACCTTGGTCTTACACTGACCGGCGGCTGGAATTGCGCCAGTGATAAGTTTGGTAACAGAATGGTGGTTGCACAGGAAGGATATGGATTTAAGCAATTTGATATTTCAGACTTGCAGCACCCGGTGTTAATCAATTCAGTTGTAACCATAGGATTTTGCTACGGCATCCACTACGACAAAACAGGGAATTACATTTTCAGTTTTAATTATACAGATGATGATTTCAGAATCTATCGTGCAAGTGACATGATGCTGATGTCTTCACTGAATCCCAATAGCGGATTGGTGATCACAGATTATTTCAAAGAAGAAGTATGGCAGGATAAAGCCATCGCCATTCAAAAACCGGTCTTCCTTGGCATCGGATCAAAGAATGTAATTTGTTATGACGTTTCAGATATTAATAATCCTTACGTGGATACCATCTTCGCCCCGGCAGGTCAGATCGAAGACATAGAAGTGAATGCAGCCGGAAAATTGTTCCTTTCAACTACAAGTACCATGTATGTATATGACATGGCAAACAACTACCAGCAGCTGATCGCAATGCCTGTTACCTTTTTGCAGCAGTTTCATGACATCGCATTGTTTAATGACACCCTTTTCGCTAATGTTTCAGGACTACCATCCGGAATTGAAAAGTATGCTTACAATGGAAGTAACCAGCTCACACAGGTTGGAGGAACTTTTTCGCTTCCTATCAATGATCCGAAGTTTCTTGCTGCAGACGCTTTCGGATTATATCTCAATTATCAGGAGGAAGGGTTGTTTGCATTCGACAAAACGAATATTACACAAACAGGATATTATAAGCACAGCCTTGAATTTTACAGATCGAACCAATGGGGTGAGAAAGGATTATTTTGCAAAGACAATCTGATCTTCCTGGTAGAATATTTCGGGCAGACTTCCATTCTCTCAAATTATGACAGCCTCAACATAAGTGTGCCTGAAATTGGAAATGGAAAATCGTTTGAAATTTATCCGAACCCGGTGAAGAATGAGTTGGCAATTGGCAGTTTGCAATTCGAAAAATATTCATTTGAAATCTACAATATTATAGGTGATCTGATATTCACAATAAATGTGAATGAAAAACAATTCGGAAGGGTTTCATTGCCAACTGCAAACTGCCTACTACCTATTGTAGTAGATGTCTCAAAACTGAAACCTGGGGTTTACTTTCTCCACGATACCCAATCAGGTTCCTCAGCCCAATTTATAAAACAATGACCACCGTCGACTACATCGGCACATTCGGAGTATCCATCCTCCTACTCGCATATTTGCTTTTGCTGGTGAAAGCGGTCAGCGTTTCAAGCCGGATCTATATCTGGATGAACATCATCGGGGCAGGATTGTCCACCCTGGCATCGGTATTTCTGAAATATGTTCCGTTTATTATTCTTGAAGGGGCGTGGATGCTGGTGTCTATTGTGGCGCTTTTTCAAAAGAAGAAATAAAGAGGTACGAATAACAAGGTACGAATAACGAAAGCTCCCGATGGGTCGGGACGAATTTACAAATATTCGAATTTACGAATTACGCCATTGTGCGAAATTTACGATAAACCATCAGTAATACGAGGAACAATAACTTACTTTTGGAAACACAAACAAAATTTTTCTGTGGATAAAATAATTCAGGTTCAGGATAGCAAATTCTCGCGCTTCAGGTTTTCTTGCCCACCCGCCCGACAGAACAGTCGTTCGTTCGGGCTGCCTACTGTCGCACCTTCGGCAAGCCTTCGGCGACCGAAGGCCTACTGCCTACTCTTTCTTTCCTTTTGCCTACTGCCTACTTCCTTCTGCTTCTCCCAATCCCGCCTCACCACCTTCGGCATTCAAATCAAGCCCATATTTCCCATTGGATTTCTTGGAACAGGGAAACAAACTGTGGATACAGCAGGAGTAAAATTTGACCTCAGTCTCAAAGGAGGTTACAATTTCGGGATGGTAATAAGAAAAGGATTTTCTGATCTGCTAGCAATGGAAGTGGGTATCAATTACGTGAAACGGAAATACATGCTTAACATTGCTGATTCGGGCTATCAAGAATCATCTGAGTTCAGGATCATAGGATATGAAATTCCTGCGTCACTGCTTGTCTACATTCGGCTTGGAGAAAAAATATTCATGAATGCATCACTGGGCGCATCTGCCGATATGTATGCCAGCAACGTAGAATCTGTTGGTGACAATCACAACACACTCACTGTACGCAATCACACCTTTCAGGCGGCTATTATTGCCAACCTCGGCTGGGAATACCGTACTGAGGGCTCGGGTTATTTTTATTTAGGTGCGTCTTTGCACCGGCCGTTCGATTATGAGCTGACTACGAAAGCGCATTACAAGCGGAATGGGAAAGAGATGGATATTTACCAGCCGCTATCGGGAAGCTATCTAACAATTGACTTGCGTTATTTTTTTCATGAGGATCCAAAGAAAAAAAAGAAAAAAGCTTCATCAGCAGTGGAATAACCTCAACAAAAAGCAGCATGTTGCTACGACCCCTTCCTGTTTTATTTTGATGAGGTGATACCAAATTTTTTTTCCATAAGAAAGTTTGTCGTCCGGCCAAACTGCACAACCAAATTACAAAATATTTTCTCACCTGTTCTGCCGCTTGCGCACTTCGCAAACACAAAACGCTTATTGAATAACCACTTTTTTTGTAAGAGCTCCACCATCTCCTTGCAGCTTTACAAAATAAATTCCTTCGGATAAATCTCCGGTAATAAACTGGTGATTGTTAAAGCCATTAGTAAGCGTAAAACGATCTTGCAAAAGAATTCGGCCTGTCACATCAAAAATTTGCATTTCAACTTTTGTATTCTTATTTGAAAATGTACTCAAAAATAAAGTCTAACTTTCGTTGTTAAAATGCAAAGAAAAATCTGAGAATGGGTCTGATTCCATTACTGAAGTACCAAGCGGCGCAAGTTTTACTACCCAATAATCTTCGCAAGGGTCATTGCCACAATTACCGCTCGTATGATTACCGGAGACATCACCGTCATTAGATGCAGAATAACCCGAAACCAAAAATCCTCCATCATTGGTCTCCTCAATCTCATTTGCCGTATCATCATAGTAGCCACCCATGCATTTGCTCCATTGATATGTTCCCACGCTATCAACCTTCACCACCCAAAAATCATGATACCAGGTAGAATTATTGCAAAAAGCCGGACTGTCATTTGATTCCGAAGCACCTGCCATAATATAACCGCCATCAGATGTTTTTTTAATAGTATTGGTAAAATCATAACTTGACCCACCAAAACATTTTTGCCATTGCAAAGATCCAATGCTATCTGTTTTGACCAACCAAATATCCACAGGCCCATTTAATCCAGAAACGTCACCATCATTTGAAAGGGTTCCCGCGCCAATAATAAAACTTCCGTCATTTAATAAAAGAATTTTTGCCGGACTATCGCCGTTGGAGCCTCCCAAACAATTTCCCCATAGATAATTTCCCTGGTCATCTAGTTTAGCTATAAAACAATCTGATGATGGCATGCCATGGTTACAAGATAGAATTCCATCGAATGAATTACTTCCAATTGCAATGATAAATCCGCCGTCATTAGTTTGCTGAACGGATGCTTGAAAGCCATCATCAAGAAAGCCCCCAAGGTTTTTTTGCCATTGCAAATTTCCAGCACTATCGATCTTGGCTACCCATGCATCATATCCTCCATAATATGCTGTTATATCTCCATCGCCTGATCCTGTTTCACCGACCACAATGTAGCCGCCATCGCTGGTGAGTTCGATATCAAAGGGCGTTTCCATATCAGTTCCGCCAAAACATTTTTGCCATTGAAGAATCCCTACTTCATTAATTTTCACTATCCAAAAATCAGTAAACGCTCCATATTGATGCAATCCACTTACATCACCACCATTCCTATCAGCAGTACCAGCAATAATAAAACCTGAATCAGGGGTTTGTTTTATGGACATTGCTTCCTCAGTACCTAGGTATGCACCATAACATTTTTGCCAAAGCAAGGTTCCAAGGCTGTCTATCTTTATTATCCACATGTCATCGCCGCCATTGATGCTTGTGATATCACCATCCGCAATACCAACTGAACCGCCTATAACAAACCCTCCATCATAAGTTTTTACCATTGTCTTTGCATAATCTGCGCCACTTCCACCATAACATTTTTGCCATTGGATTATTGGAGCCTGAGAAAAGATTGCTTCTTGATTACAAAGAAGAATGAAAATAATAATTATGTATTTCATTTTGCAATTTTTAAAAAGTAAAAAAAAATATTACTGAACTTTAATAAACCTGTCTGCTGCTTCATTATCGACTTTGACTAAATAAATGCCTTCAGGAAACCCACTTATGTCAACGGGCACTGAGCTTCCTTCTGCTTCAGCTTTGAAAAGGCAATTTCCAATTGAATTGTAAATCAATATTTCTTGTCCCTTTCGCATATTTGAAATATTAACAATGCTTTGAGACGGATTCGGAAAAACAGTGATAGGCTGGTCTGGTTTTTCAGCATTTGCATTTATTGTTCGCTGATTACATGGAGGATAACATATTGCCGGGCATGATTCATCCTCCAATGAGAAACAGTTTGGCGGATTGCATGGACCGGAATATAGATCTGTAACCCTGTTGGGATAGGATTGAAAGAACTTAGGCAAACAATTTACAGGAGTAAGGTCATTTATTTCTATAGCGTATTTTGTTCCGTCAGGAGTAAAGATAGATTGCCCGTAAGCATTTCGCGGATAAATGTTATTTGGCAATCCGATGTTTTGGGTACTAATAAAAATAGTATCGGGCGTAATTAATAGTTTATAAAACTTATCCGAATAAAAGGCATGAACAAGAACCCAATAATCCCTGCCATTGGCATGTTTGCAGGCAGATACTCTTCCAAATGTCAAAGTATCCTCTATGAGATGAACATTCTTAATTCCTGTTATACCTCCAAGCCCGTTGTCCAAACTCATATCCACTTCACTGTAGCTTAAGTTCACAGGGCAAGCCATTCCTCCGGGTATCGTCTCACCTGATTCATGAAAAATATAATACAAACTATCCGATTCAGGAACTGGCAATATGAGGCATGCCTGTTGTGTTCTTAGACCATAATACCACGCAGTTGTCGCTGTCCCCGGATTAAAATTATTGGTGTTTAGGATTGAATCATGATTCCTGTTTGCAACATAAATCCCATTCGTATAAAAAAGTAATTGCCCTGAAGTATCAGAGATGCAGGCATTAGTATTCATAAAGTCCATTGCGCGAACCAAACCAAATGTATCGGCAACTCCAGAATCAAAACGGATTCCATAATTATCATCGTTAAATGACGAGGAAAACCCCAGCATCCAGATATTATTTCTATTCTGAGCATATAGATTCTGAATTAAAATAACTGAAAGCAAGAATATGATTTTTTTCATAGTAGGGTAGCGGAAAATAAAAAGAGGATGGAATTAGCAAATTCCATCCTCTTTCGTTTACTACTTTATTAAAACAATTTTACCCGTATTTGCAATTCCACTCTCTTCAAAAATCTGATAACTATAAACCGAAGGAGCTAATTCTGAAATATCAAATTGCGCTATACCTTTATTCAGCATCATCTCCTTTTGTATAACCACTATGCCAAGTTCATTTTGAAATCGAATAATTACATCCTGATCTTTTTTTACACGGCTCTCAATTGAAATAATTCCATAAGTAGGATTCGGATAAAAAATAAATTCCTTAGTAATGTTTTTCTTCATTGTCTCCTCAACTGCTTTCGCCTTACGTGAGGTATAGCCGCTGCACGCCTGCACATCATTGAATGTTGTAAACGGATTCGTCATCCTCAACAGGTTTCTTGCCATGTAAACTGCATTGCCCCCTGTATAAGGACATTGGTTAGCTATATTCTGAAGCGAAGTTAATTCAGCAGATGTAAAAATATACCTCCCGCTTGCTATGGAATTAAGGTATATATCATTCACAGCTTTCTCATTTGCTTCAGGGCTGTTTTGCGGCACTACCATCGAGTTCTTTGATGCCGCTTCACTAATCCTTTCTGCCTTAGCTAAAGAATCATTCTCGATCAGCGTATCTGCGGTTGCAGAGATCGCATTTTTTGTATCGGTTAGTTTACCAATTGCATCTATGCCTGTAGTGTCATAAAAAATTTCAATAATTGCACTGCTATCAAGGGTGCTACTGTCTTCTGTTAATGACTCGTAAAGATATTTTTTAGATTTCCATACATTGTCTCCGTCATCTGTATTGCCAATTGTGTCCTGAGCAATTCGTTCCTGATAACTTACACCTTCATTACCTTCAGGATTTTCGCTCACTATTGTATGGATGTAACATGGATCGCATTGATCGTATGGTATCGCAGCAGTCTCTAATGTCGGTTGCAAAGGGAATGAAAGAGCCCCATTATTGAAAGGATAGTCAATAGTGTTATTGTACTTATACAATGGAACATCAGCTTGTTGATTATAAGAATAAGTATAGCTATCGTAATCAGCAGGATCATTTATAAAAATATTGCCCACCACATAATTACTGCCATCAACAAAGGGCAACTGGTCATCTATCACCGCTGTAGCAAGAGGTGCTGCTTCACCCAAAACAAACGCCTGCGTATTATCACTCATCGTATTCCCTCTCGTCAAGCTTCCATCACAAGCGCCAATAAATTGTATTCCCCACTCAGTATCTCCGGTTGTATTGCATTTTACCATAGCAGTTGGGCAATCAGCTAATGTCAATCCTCTTGTATTTATTCTTGTACCCACTCGCGAAATACAGTTATGATCAAAAAAAGATTTAGGACAGCCATCAGCCCGAACTCCATACTTTAAAGGTAGAGTTGCATTGCCAATATGTACTAATTCAACCGTATTATCCTTCACTATAACACTCCCCACACTCTCTACCTGTATGCCGTAAGTACTCTTGGAACTTATCACGTTATTAGTTACCGTGCTTGTGTTGTTTCCCGTATTTCCTCCCATTGACCCAAGGAAGATCGCATGAGAAGTATTTCCTGCCAGCGGTTCAAGTGTGCCTATGGTATTTTCATCTATATTAACCGTACATTGCATGTTGCCTGCGCTTAATACACCTGTGATAACATTTGTCATTCCATTATGAAAAATAATTATTCTTCTGCCCGTGCTTGAGAGAGTATTAACAGCTACATCCACATCCGTAAATTCATTGTACAGTATGTTGCAGTTGCTGTTTTTGCTTTGTACACCGTAATAGCAGTTGGTAAAGGTATTCGGTGTATATTGATTTCCAAAATCAAATTGCTTGCACTCATAGCCAAACGCTGCTATGCCACCTGCACCCGCCAGCGGCAAAAAATTCGTAAACACATTGTTATTCGCCATCACATGGCTGCGTACGGCATAAATGCCGTAGTCCGCATTATCAAATCTGTTTCCTGTCTCATTGCCGATGTCAATTACGGAGGTTACATCCTCAAAAAACAGGTGCATGTTTGTGCGGCTGCCAAGTTAAGGCGCTTTCAATGTGCCGGTGCAAATAAAATCATTGTCCTGCAAACTTATCTGGCAGTTGCTGCCCTGTACCACTTCCACATCCACAAGGTTATTGTCAAACGTACTCCGTTCTATATCCAGTATTACATTGTCTCCGTTGGCGCTCACTGCTCCCAGGGCATCCTCAAAGCGGGAGCCAACGCTGTACAGTATTGATCCCGCACTCATGGCAACATGCTGCCACATGTCGCTGCATGCTGTAAAGTTGCTGGTCAATGTATTCAGCGCAATGCCGGGCAGCAC
>CAYHHK010000049.1:0-9067 GCA_964356415.1 uncultured Flavobacteriales bacterium | reverse complement strand
CCCGTGCCATCGCCAACGGTAACAGTATAGGTGTTTGTACCCGGCACACTATTACACTCACTGTAACTTGCATCCGTACTGCCGCTGCTCCAGCTATAAGTATAAGCACCGCTGCCGCCTGTTGCAATTGCTGTCAATATAGCACAGCCACCCGTGCAAAGCACAGGTACAGGGTCTATGCTCACCGCCAGCACACCATTGCACTGGCATAAGTCATCGGCTTCATCACCATGCTGCCATGTTCCCGTATTCAAAGTGCCATCAAGTACTGTATTATTGTTTGCATCGCAGTAAGGCGCATAAGCCACGCTTAAATCAAATGGCGAAATGCCGTTTAACGGCACATAACCACACTGTGGGTTTATGTCAAAATGAAAGGCGGCATCGCAGCCCAGTTGCAAAAAGTACGGGTTCGTACCATCAGTAAGATCGTAAGTAAAAACATAAGGGTTTGATGTTGGCCAACTGTTCGGCATAAATGTATATCCACCACAATTTGCTCCTGTGGTAAACGTGCAAGCATTGGGTAAAAACTGTAGTTCCGCAGCAGTAGCCGCGTTCAGGTACAATGTTATCTCTATATGGCTGGTCCCTCCTCCGCTTGAGGTTATCACTGCATCAAATCCCTGTTGTACGCATATATTATACTCCGTGCTATAGTTTGCACCAAGCACCCCGCTAACTACCGGAGAAATAAAATTAAAGTTCAGCGAAGTTTGCTGGTCAACACAATTGTCAGGTATGCCTGTATCAGTTGTTGGATAACCACCGCAGCGGTAACCTACTGTAATAGTATTGTTGCATACTCCCGGCATGCAGCTTGCAACCTGTATTGTAAAATGGTAATTATTATTGTAAGGCACTACCAGGTGTCCCAATGGCACTAACCATCCGTTCGCAAGTTGCAGCGGGATTATCTGGCTTCCGTTTATTTCTGCAGTAAGCGTATTCATGTTTAATGGACCATTGACTCCGCAAAGGTTCGGTATATATACAAATGCGTTTTCAGGGTCAATCGTATTTTGCTCTGATTGAATCCGCAAATTCCACTCAGCCGTTGTAGTGGTTACGTCAACTGTACTTATCGAACCGATAATGATGTGCGACTCTGACGGATAAATATAAGAATACGTTGTCGAAACAGATCCTTCAAATGCAATAGCGGGATTCACATTCAGGTCAAGATTTGTTACAACGGTGGTTTCTGCTATCTGCAAGGTCTCCGGAGGGCAGTTGCCGTAATCAAATGGCAAGCTTACACTATGCTGTGTATGTTCATCGCCTTGTGGCCCGACACTTGTTCCCGTTGATGTTTCCAGTCATGAACATCCCAATATATTACCTGCGCCAGTATAATCCCAGAGTGTGTAAGGAAATGTAAACGATGTTCCACCGGGTATCGGGTTACTAAGTCCTGTGGTAATCCTGTGGCTGATGATGCCAAATGGGAAGCAGCCACTCTTATAATTCCTTATTTCAGTAGCTACGTCGGCCAGGAGTGCCGACAGTGAATAATTTGCACTTGCAGGCATGTTTATATTATAACTGTTCACTTTCGGCACTGCGCGGTACTCATTCGGAAACGGATTTACGCTTCGCCCGCCTATGCCTATTTCTGTTACAATAGAGAGTCGCTTACTGCATCCTGTATTCCCCGCATTTGCCGATGCAATAGTCGGTGAGGTCTTGTACTTTAGCGGTATAAAATAATGGATCGTGCTACCGGTTTCGCATACATAAAGTAAACTCAGAGCCAACGATTGCTGTGCAAGGCAATTGCAATCTATCTGCCCTTGCGAATTACATCCTGTATACCCGCTTGCTCCGGGATATAAACTGTAGGCATTATATATTGGCGGTGTTGCAAAATTTGCTGCTGTCATATACATAACGTTATGCACTTCGCTTCTAAAACGGTTATCGTTATCAAAGTCTTCCACATCAGGTGCATAATTTTGGTTCACATGGTAATGAGTTTCTATATCTATTACTACGCCCTGCCCCGTATTATTATCCCATTCAAAACCTGTGAAACTTCCGCCAAGATTTTGCAGCGTTACTTCACTCAGGTCATAAAAATATTCATCATCAGGCACCGGGTTTCCATATTGAAGTACATCCGCTATAGGTGCGCCGATCAGTGTTGTTGTTGCATTTCCAATGGTAATCGTCAGGGAGGTTACTTCAAGATCAAACAAAGTCGAGAAGGGTATCCGCTGTTCAAGATAAGCATGATCAATCCCGGCAAAATTACCCGCTCCGTTTAGGTTCGAAAGGGTGCATCCTGTAGGGCAACCGCCGGTTCCCGGTGACAGCCACGCCTGTACATGTCCAACAAGATCATCACCAGCCATGCTTCGGTTCAGCGCAATGTTATCAGCTATGGTTACAGGAACCCCACCATTGGTAGCCCCTATGTTCGTATTATCCTTTAATCCATAACTCGTATTCTCTCTTTCAAGTGATGAATTGGTAACGATAAATCCCGGTGTTACACAGCCCGGGCAATGAATAAAAATATTCCCATCCTGTTTCACCATCGGTATGTAACAGCCGTCTATGCCGCTGATGTAGGTTTCCACGCTGTAGGTCGGATTCGTAGCACCACAGCAGCATGCTTCCAGTTGAAAAACAATTTCAGATGCATTCATAAAATCATAGAAAGTTGTAAGAGGGCAGTTACCACCTCCTGCAAGATCGCTTGCATCAAATACAAATTCATACACAAGCATATTCGCGCTGCATTGTGCAACTGTGGTTGTACAACTCGGATCGCTGCATAGATCCCACGTCACTGCATGATCAGCACTTTGCATATATGGTAAAGCTGTAGCCGGTATATCCAATCCGGATTGTATTCTGAAAACCAATTTCACTTTCGCATTTACTGTCATTTGTGATGGATCCGGGTCATAGGCTGCAGAAAAAATATTCGCATCGTATGTTTTGTAATATGGGTAATGAAATTGGTCGTAACAAAACCCCGTGTTCCGTATCGTAAATGTGGATGCCGATGCGGTGCAGTTTGTTCCGTTACTACTGCATCCGGTACCTTGTGCACTCATGTCAGTAACCGTGGGCGTAAAATCCTGGACAAGATATAGATCAACATCATCAAAATAATTTAAGGTTGTTCCGCCAACCGGATTGAATGGAGCAGCGCCGGTGCCTCCGGGTGCATTGATCATATCGAATTTGGTCCCGCATTCATTGGTAACATAAGCTGACACCAGCCATTTGTCTAAATATTTCGGCTTGTCAAAAACCGAATACGCTCCGGTCTGTCCATTATCATCCGATGGACAGCAATAGTCAGTTGTATAGGTTATATCAATATACTATCCCGGCAACAAAACAAAAGGAATGGTGGGATGTATATTGTTGGGTATATGCGCTTCCGATATAGGTGCATCTCCTCCGCTTAAATATCCGTTGAGGCAGCCCGGGTAGAGAGTAGTGGCAAAGGCATCTGCCAGCGGTGTAGTATAAGGTGTTATCAGTCCGCTTACGGAATGTGTAAATGTAACGTTTGATGGATCAGTCACATAGTAAAATGATTCAGCAAACCGGCTGCTTATTCCCAGGTTATAAAAATACGCTACATCACTTCCGGTATTGGTAACGCGGTATTGCCATGTGTTGCCAACGCCGGGTGTTTCCCACACTCCGTCATTGGGAACTAATCCGCCCGTGGCTGTAGGCAATATTCTCGAAAGTGTTACCTCCGGTGCGGGTTGGTTCGTAATCGTGGCTGTCTGATTTAAACTTCGGCACAACGTTCCGTAACAGCCCCACGAAAACTCGGTCGCAAAAGTATTATGTCCTCCATCCACACATGCACTTAATAAGCACACCGCTTGGTAATTTAAAAATTGTATATGCTCTGTTATTGTTATCGTCTCTCCTGTATGTACAGCTTGTGCTCCTGTAAGTACATAACTCAAAGTGCACGCGGCAGCATTTACATTAAATGTGGGCAATGCAGTTCCGGCTATGCTTATATCTACAGTTGTAAAAATCAATTCCGTGCAGTTCATTGCATCTGTAAATAAAAATTCTCCAGTAAAATCTCCGCCTGCGGGTCCTGAGTTCGTATAAGTTATGGTGCGTGTCACAACTCCAGAGCCTGCACTCCAGTCAGTATAATTCACTTGAAGCGAAGTGCTATTGGCTGATGGCTGTATAAAGAATGGAAATGTTACGGCAAATGAAATTGAAAATGGTGGCGCGGCTTGCTGCACTGTGTTATAGTTAAATGTCCACGGATTAAGTGCTGCAATATTCGAACTGCTGATATAGTCAGCAAGAATAACTTTTGGGTTTACAGTTAGCAAACTTCCCCCATCCGTTATTTGCGGCTTGGCATCGCACAGCACTTTTAACTTAAATGTAAATGAAACATCTGCTGTATTCGCTAACGAAGTAAGCCCGGTATTGATAATACATTGTGGCGGATTATTTATTGCGTTAAACGTACATATACCGCAACTGCCGGAAACTGACATTACTTCATAGCTCGATGCATTGGCTATTCCAACAAATTCAAGCACCAAGCTCAGGTCTGTAAAATTAGCGGTATTACCTGTATTGTTTGTTATCGTCACAGCAAAATCTCCCGACTCCTGGCATGTTACCAGCTCTGCGGGTCCAGTCATTAATACCTCAAATGTTTGCGCGCTCACACGCCCGCATGCCAGTGCAAGCATAACAATTAATAAAATTTGTTTTCTCGTTGTTGTTTTCATTTGGTTATGGATTTGTTGTTTATCAATCCGCCAAAGGAATGCTATCAAAAAACAATTCCAAACCCCCCAGAGGGAGGGGTTTATGTAAACGGCTACTTTTCGTGGGTAAATTTCAAAAGCAGGTCACGGTCACTGTCAGTAATATCTGAGAACTCATTTATTTGCATTTTTTCATGCACTTTTTTACGGTATTTCTTTTCAGTGCCAAGTTGTATATTAAGCAACCTGCATATTGCCTTTTGCTTGTAGTTTCTTAAAAAAAAGCTCAATATTTTTTTCTCCTGTCCGGCAAGGGTCTGATATCGATCAAATAGTTCAGAAGCAGCTGTGTTCATTGCAGGCACAGGAGAAAATCTAAAATCTGTCAGGTCTTTTCTTTCATCATTCTCCGTTATCTGCCATAAGATTTCAGCTTGTGAATTCAGACCTCGCCGTTTTTGTCTTAACAGATAATTAATAAATGTATCGGTATTTTCTGCACCCGGATGATTTGTATCTATCATACGCAAACCATGCTCAGTTATAACAAGTACTGCTTCAAAGCTGCTCTTTTTATTTTTACTGCTCTTGAAAGTAATGCTCTTAATCATGGGATACAGGTTACGGAAAGATGATTATAGTACTAAAAAAAATCCTGATGTATCCGGGTGGTACAAGCAGGATTGTTTACTATCTTGAAAGCTATTTTTACATACTCCTGAACTCCTGACGGAAAATGGAAATCAAAAAACTGCACAACGAACATAGGCATCTCTACCAAAATCATTCTACAAAAATTGCCAGCACATGAATTCATTTTCGCAATATTTGAAATACAAACATAATAAAATAAAATATTCAAAAGTCAAAAAGCAGCAATAATATGCAGATAAAAAAAACAATTTCAATTAATCAAAAATTATCTCACTGCTTCAGTCTGCAATATACATGCTGATCAAGCAACACCCCATTTTTAAAAACCGCCCTTTTATTGATCGCCTCCAAATGAAATCCTGCTTTCAAGATCGTTTTCATAGAAGCTGTATTAGGAGAAAAAATCTCAGCCTGCAGTCTGACGATATCGGTTTTTGCAAAAGCATAGTCTGAGAGACCGGCAATCGCCTCACTCGTAATTCCTTTTCTCCAGTATGTTTCCCCAAGCCAGTAACCGATCTCAGCAGAAAACCTGTACACATTTTCCTTAAAGATTATTCCGATGCCGCCCGCTGCCTCACCATTCACATCAATGGCCAGAAGCACATGCCGGGTTTCCTTCAATGCCATGTTCAGCCAGCGCTGCGCATCATCAATAGTATAAGGGAAAGGGAAGCCATCCCGCATGTTGTCTGCGATCTTTTTATTGTTCGCATGTTTGGCGAGAGAAAAAGCGTCATTGGCATTCCAGGGGCGAAGCTTTGACTTTGATAAAATCAATTCCATGTAGCAGCCAATACATTAAACACATAGGTACATAGGCCACATAGCAACATGGGGAAAACCGCTTATAAGATTTCTATGTGGCCTATGTACCTATGTGGTAAAGATTTTTTTAATCAATTCAGACGAACTTCTCCCCTTTTTTCAATCGCACATCATTGACCATGGTGCGCACCAGTTGCTCATCATCCTTTCTGCATATCAACAAAACATTTTCTGACTGCACCACGATAAAATCATGAAGCCCCTGTACAACTGCCAGTCTGTCTTTTGAAACATTGATGATACATCCTGAAGAATTTTCCATCATCACATTGCCCACCACTGCATTGCTGTTTTCATCGTGTGGCACATGCTCATACAACGAGCGCCATGTACCCAGATCACTCCATCCGAATTCGGCAGAAAGGACATAGACGTTCTTGGCCTTTTCCATGATGCCATAGTCAATGGAAATGTTCGTGCATTGCGTATATGCCTTCCGGATAAAATCAACTTCTTCAGATGTATTGTAAAGGTCTTTTCCTTCATCAAAAATGGAATACATCTCAGGTAAATTATTTCTGAAAGCATTCAGGATCGCTTCTGCATTCCATACAAAGATGCCGGCATTCCACAGGAAGTCACCGCTCTTCAGGAAAAACTTTGCCATTTCAAGATTCGGTTTTTCAGTAAAAGTTTTCACCTTACTGATCTTGAATTTTTCTGTTACCTCATCTTCATTGAACTGAATATAACCATACCCTGTATCAGGCCTGTTGGGTTGAATGCCGAGGGTAAGGAGTGAATCATTATTCTCTGTGAATGCAAGCGCTTTTGTAATGGCCTCTGTAAATCCTGCTTCGTCTTTGATGACGTGATCACTCGGCGCAACCACCATATTCGCCTTTGGATTCAAGGAGAATATCTTAAAGGCAGCATATGCAACACAAGGCGCTGTATTTCTTCGCTGTGGCTCAGCCAGGATCTGGTTTGCATTCATCCCCGGCAACTGGGTTTGCACGTGCTCCACATAGGATTCATTTGTGACAATGAAAATGTTTTCCTTTGGGCAAATGCCTGTAAACCTGTCGTAGGTTTGCTGCAACAGTGATTTCCCGGTGCCGAGAATGTCAATAAATTGCTTTGGAAAATTGTTTCTGCTCATGGGCCAGAAGCGGCTACCGATGCCTCCGGCCATGATGATACAGTAGTTGTTACTCATCACGGAATGTCAATTGGTTAGTTCGTTTCAGCGTAAAAATGTTCCGATAGATGGCGTTTTAGGTAGTGAAGTGACTTAGAGATGTTGTAGTAAAATGACTATGTAACTAAGTGACTAAGATAATACAAATTGAATTTGTTATTTCAGTTGTGACAATACTTTTCTTAACGAAGCAAACACTTCCGGAATTTCGTTCTTGTTACAAGTTCCGACACTCAGTCGATACCATGTTGAATCATTTGATGAACCAAATGCATTGAACGGAACCAAAGCCAGTTTTGCTTCATTTAATATATAGTTGGTTACATCACTTTGCGAAGAAAGTACTTTCCCTTCAGCAGTTGTCATCCCCTTCAGGTCAAATTTTACAGTGAGGTAGATGGCTGCCTGCGGAGCGATACAGTCAACACGGAACCCGTCCTTCTTCAGTTGTGAAAATCCCTTATAAAATTTTACCAGCCTTTCGTCAACTTCATTTTTAAAATTGCTAAGAAAACTGTTTACTGCAAGTCTGTTTTTAAGGAATTGAGCTGTTGCCACCTGTTCTGCTTTAGGCGCCCATGCACCCACATGAGATAGTATTGCGCGCATTTTATCCATGATGCGGCGTGGTCCGAAGCTCCAGCCAACGCGAACCCCAGTTGCAGCAAAACACTTTGAAATGCCATCAATAAATACTGTGTAGTCCTTCATCTCCGGACGTAATGAAACAGGATTGAAATGTTCCGATTCACCGAATGTCAGTACCCAATAAATCTGATCATACATCAGGTACAATGGTTTTTCATCTGCACTTCGGCTTTTGTTTTCTTCAAGAATGAGGTCGCATATCTCTTCCAGTTGTTGCTTCTGGAAAATGGTCCCGGTCGGATTTAATGGAGAGCAGAGTGCGACGAGTGTAGCATCCTTTAAATGTGGGCGCAGCTCTTCTGCCGTCGGCATGAAATTATTTTCCGGAGTGGTGGTAACATAAACAGGCTTTGCCCCAAACAGGTGACAGTAGTGATTGTTGTTCCAGGATGGAAGCGGCACGATCACTTTATCACCCGCATCAAGAAGCGTGGCAAAAGTTCCATATATCAACGGTCTTGCACCGGCTGAGATCAGGATTTCATCAGCGGAATAATCCAGTCCTTCGCGGTCGAGAATAAAATTTGCTACCTCTTTCCTTAGTTCTGCAATGCCATTCGCAGCCGGATAGTTCGTATGGTGATTTTTATAAGCAATTACAATGTCGTCATTCAACTCCTGAGGGATGGGAAAAATTTTGGGATCAAAGTCACCTATTGTATAATTGAAAATGCGCTCGCCATTTTTGATCTTCTCCTGAATCTCCCCCGCCAGTTTAATAATTTCTGAACCGATCAGGTTCTCGGCCATCTCAGAGACCCTGAGGACCGGCTTGGAGGCAACGGAAGTGGCTGACATGTTAAATGGGTTTGTAGTGAACAAACTTACATGATTTTTTTGCAAAAACTAACAGGAAAGTTAAAAATCATATAATTTCCCAGTTAAAATTGATCGAACCTGGCGGCTGGTAGCTGGCCTCTTGCCGCCCCCGATTCGTCTGAGGCAACTTACTCGTGATAGTCAAATTAATAGGGTTTTAAAACCTTAGTACAAATAATCACTTAGCGTATTTTTTTGACCTTATTTCAATTATATCAATTGCAGAAATGTTGTTATGAATAAGGTAATAAGG
>CAYHHK010000048.1:0-25802 GCA_964356415.1 uncultured Flavobacteriales bacterium | reverse complement strand
TCTCTGCCAAATGGTTTCAGTAAATAATCTAATGCGCTGAACCTGATGGCTTCAATAGCATACTTGTCAAAGGAAGTGGTGAAGATGACTTCGAAATTAAGTTGCTCAACCTTTTTCAATAAATCAAAGCCGGTGAATGGCGGCATTTCGACGTCTAAAAAAATGATATCCGGAGCCAGCTTACTAACTGACTCAATTCCCTCAGGCACTCCGGGGCATTCGGCAACAATGTTATAGAAGGTAAAATATTTTGAAAGCAGATCCCGCAAGTGTTCAATCTGCTTCGGCTCATTATCAACGATGATGACATTGTAATTCATCACCCAAAGAAAGAGAAAATTGTTAAATTTCGCTTACTCCTTTATGCTTTAAATGAATTAAGTGTTTATAAGTCTAATGAAACGACCCCGCCTAGCCTAAGGCTAGACGAGGTATCTTGCCACTAATTCCACGAATTATCACAAATCGAAACTTCTAATGCAATAATATTTCGTGTCAATTGGTGAATCCCGATAGCTATCGGGACGTGGCTAATATTTTAATTCAACCCCGAAGCAGAGCTGCGAGGAATTCCTTTGATTAAACAGGTTTGCTGAACGGCTTCTGGCACTGACAAAAAAAAAGCAACCCATTCAGGTTGCCTTGCGTTCTCATGTAATTCCCTTATATTCTATTTAAAAATTCCATCATAAACCAGCGACAAGTAGTACACTCCGCCTACTGTTCCGCCTCCGTATACTTCCGTATGGCGGCTGTTGAAGGCATTGGTAGCACCCGCTTTCAGGGTGGTGGCAAGTTTCGGGAATTTGTAGCTTACCTGCGCATCGATTGTATTTGTTTCAGCCAGCAGGCCATCTCCGAATAAAGACTCCCATTTGTAAGAATCCATCCAGCGCCAGTTGATTGCAAAGCCCGTGTTTTTGAAAATGTTCCTGTTGCTGATACCCAGGTTTGTTTTGTAAGTCGGCGTATTGAACAGGGTGCGGCCTGTTGCTGCTTTGTCAAGCTTCGAATAGGTTACGTTTCCGGAAATCACAAAACTCTTTGGCAGATTATAGGTCAGTCCGAGCGCAACACCATATGTATTTACATCACCTGCGAGATTTGTAGTAAGCTGGTAGTAAGTTGCTGTTTCCGTTGCAAATGAATATGCCGCTGAAGTAATTGAATCGGCATTCTCTGTACTTCCTGTATGAGGACGTGCTGCATTGTAGTACCCGATGAAATCATGGTTGATGGTATAATAAACGCTGATGTCATAGAACAAATTATTTTCATTCAGCAATCCTTTATAGCCGATTTCGAATGACTGCACGTGTTCCGGTTTCACATATTTGTAATCAAGCGGAACCAGTTTGCCCTTGTACATTTCAATTGCGGCAGCGGCAGAATCAGGTCCGTATGTGTTTACGTAATCCGTAACTGCATTTCCGAAATCAGAAACGGATTCCAGCGTGAAAACCTTTCCGGATACGTCGTAAGTATTTGCAATTTCAGGCAAACCGCCGATGAGTCGCATAAAACCAAGGTCAAGGTCGATGTACTGATCCTGGGATGTAGGCATACGGAAGCCGGTCTGGTACGATGCGCGAAGGAAATTTTCATTGTGGGTATTCAGTACTGCTGAAAAACGCGGACTGAATTGCCCCTCGTAATTTTCTGATTTATCATAACGCAAAGCTGCCGTTACCTTTAACTTATCACTGAACAATTTTTTGCCGAGCTGTGCGTATGCGCCATATTCATAGAAGTGCAGCGGGTTACCTGCAGTATCGGCATACAACGTTCCCTTGGAATCCAGGTTGAAGTATCGGATACTTCCACCTGCCTGCAGTTCTGCAAATTTTATTGCATTGCTGAAATCATATTGTGTTTCTGCATGATACAAACGTGTGTGGTCATCAAACGAGGCACCGCCTTTACCGAAACCGACAGCGGAAGCAACAGAGTCTTTCAGTTGATCGAAGCGTTCGGTTCCCGGAGTGGGACGACCCAGATCGGCAAATTCACGTGCTGCAGTAAAGTCATTGGCGTTTACTCCGGGGATGTAACCGAGGTAAGCATATGCATAATCCGTAAACCACTGATCATTGCTTTTCCATGCATTGTTCATGTTGATGGCAAGAAAGCGCGAGTCATAGGTTTTACCTGAAGATTCTCCGTTGGTATAAGCGCGGAAGAAGAAATTAGGCGCAGTCAGTTGAATTTTCTGCTGACTTAATTCAAGGTCTTTCAGTGAATACCGGTTTGCGGAATGCAATACGGCATCGCTCAGTGAATATTTATATACATAAGATGCTTCCACCTTATCTGTGATTCGGTAATGCAGGGCACCATCCAGTTTCACATAATGCGAATTGTAGTTCATCAAATCCTTTTCATCGTATCCCGTACGGGCAATGACAACCGGTGCACCATTGCTTCCAATCGGTAAGGGTGTCGCTATTTCATCGCCATATACATTCAGGCCGTCATAGGAAGGATCATCCTTTGCTTCGATTCCTTCAGGTTTGTACAGTGATACATCGCGGGTATCAGTAGCTGCCCAGTCCTGTCCCCTGAAATATTCTGCGTTTACCTTGAAAGCAAGGTGCTTGTTGAATGCTTTTGCAATGCGGATCTGAAAATCATTCAGCATGGAAGGTGTATGATCAGTTCCATCCACATGATTTACTCCGGTTTTTACTTGTACGCTGATACCTTGTTTTTCAAAAGGACTCTTACTGGTGATGCTCATCAGTCCGTTAAATGCATTGGCTCCATAAAGTGCTGATGCAGTGCCGGGAATCATTTCAATATTCTCTACGTCCAGATCAATGATTGAATAGCCAACAGAATAATTTAATCCGGGAGCCTGGTTGTCCATTCCATCAATGAGCTGCACAAAGCCCGGCTTTTCAGTATTTCCAAAACCGCGGATGTTGATTGTTTTGTAGCTGATGCCTGAGGTGACGACATCCACCGATTTAAGATTGCCAACGCTTTCATAGAAATTCTGAGCCGTTGTTTCTTTTATGTCCAGCGAATTTATTTTTTCGATGGTAACAGGCGATGCCATGATACGTTCGCTGACGCGTGATGCGGAAACAACAACTTCCTTCATCATTTTTTGGGATACACGCAGGGCAATGGTAATTTCTTTACCATCGTTGGCGATTTCCATCGTTTTTTTCTCGTAGCCGACATAGCTTACATCTATGATGGAGCGGTTGTCATTTGCAATTACATCAAGAGAAAATTTTCCGTTGATGTCGGTAACCGTTCCTGCGGAGCGGTCCTGCAGCACAACAGAAACACCGATAAGCGTTTCCTTAGTTTCTTCATCAAATACGGTTCCCTGAACTGTAAATTTTGGTGCTTCACCAGCAAAAAGCTGAATTGTGCCTGACAATACAAAGATGATTGCAAACATGAAGCGAACTGGATAATTTGTTTTCATTTTTACTGATTCATGCAAATAGTGCATGTTTCAGGAAATAAGAACGAAGGCATGCCGGCATTGTTACTAATTGCACAGGCAACTCAATACAGGAAAAATCCCGAATGGTTCAAAGCAGGATGATTTGAGGATATTGCTTCAGGAAATGTAAGAGAGGTGTAAGAAAGAGGGTTGAATTTTTGAAAAAATATTTTCTGTTCAACTGGTTTCAACACTTCAAATTCATTTTCAGTGAAGAAATTGAAAACTGTTAACGAAATACAATTTGAGCTATTGACCAATGACTTAATGACTTATTGACGGCTGCTCTGGTTTACTAATGACGGCTGTTCCTACCCCCCAAACAAACTATCCACAAACTCCCCTTTATTAAACACCTGTAAATCTTCCATCTTCTCTCCTACGCCGATGTACTTCACAGGAATTTTAAATTCATCGCTGATTCCGATCACCACTCCTCCTTTGGCCGTACCATCGAGTTTGGTGAGGGCAAGTGCATTTACTTCAGTGGCCTTTGTGAATTCACGCGCCTGCTCGATGGCATTCTGTCCGGTGCTGGCATCGAGTACGAGAAGAATTTCATGAGGTGCTGAAGGAATTACTTTTTCCATCACACGCTTGATTTTTGAAAGCTCATTCATCAGGTTCACTTTGTTGTGAAGACGGCCTGCTGTGTCGATGATCACCACATCAGCTTTTTGTGCAACTGCAGAAGTTACGGTGTCGAAAGCGACTGAAGCAGGATCACTGCCCATTGCTTGTTTAATGATCTGCACATCAGCACGTTTGCTCCATACATCAAGCTGGTCAACGGCGGCAGCACGAAAAGTATCTGCAGCGCCAAGGATCACTTTTTTTCCGGACTGTTTGAATTGATATGCAAGCTTGCCAATGGTGGTAGTCTTTCCAACCCCATTCACACCTACAACCATGATCACATATGGGTTTCCGCCTGTATCAGGAATAGAAAAATCTTCGCTATCACCGTTGTTGTTATCCTGAAGTAATGAAACAATTTCATCCTTGAGGAGTGAATTGAGTTCAGAAGTATTCACATACTTGTCACGCGAAACCCGTGCTTCAAGACGCTCAATGATCTTTAGAGTGGTACCAACGCCCACATCGCTTGTTACAAGTACTTCTTCAAGGTTATCGAGTACGCCGGCATCAACGCTGGATTTCCCTGCTATTGCCTTTGTGAGCTTTGAAAAAAAACTGGTCTTCGTTTTCTCCAGTCCTTTGTCAAGAGATTCCTTTTTCTCTTTAGAAAATATTTTTGATAAAATTCCCATCGTATCTACTTCTGCTTACCTCATCGAATTACCTGCGTGATGAAGCACAAGCCCGCGCGTCGGCAAGCAGGCCAATCAAAAACATATGTACAAATTACAACTGATTGAAATTGGTAATTAGTAAATTGGTATGCTTTCATTCGTACTTCGTTGAGATAAACTAAAAAAGCTCCCTTCAATATGAAAGAAGCTTCCTGATGAATGCTGTTAACTGAATTATTTGTTCTTCAGAAAATCCTTGATGTGATCGTTGTGCACAACTTCTTCCTTAAAATTGTATCCACCGGTCTCGGGATTCTTAACCATTTTTATAACGCGGGAAAATTCTTTTCCTTTTCCTGTCTTTAGCGTTGCTACTACTTTCTTTGCCATTGTTAGTTGAGATATGAGATATGAGATATGAGATATGAGACTTTGGAAATCTCTACTCACATCATATTTCTGGTTTTACTTAATTTCTTTATGCAGCGTCATCTTTTTAAGGATGGGATTAAATTTCTTCAACTCCAGACGCTCTGTAGTCACCTTCTTATTCTTGGTGGTGATATAACGTGAGGTGCCGGGCATACCGCTTGCCTTGTGTTCTGTACATTCAAGGATCACCTGGATCCTGTTACCTTTCTTAGCCATTATTTTACTGTTTTTGGGTCAAAACTGATGTTTTTCAGCTCCAAACCAGATTTTCGGGCTGCAAATATAAAATAATTTCCTTTGCAAAAAACACTTATTTATTTTTCTTTTATCCAGACGGGTTTTTCCTTCATCATGGATTCAATGGCTTCAATTGTTTTCGGGCTTGCTGCCGAAAGGTTCTCATAACCGGTTTCTGTGACAAGGATATCATCCTCGATCCTGATCCCAATATTCCACCATTTCGGGTCGCAGGGACTGCCTTCGGGGATGTAAATACCCGGCTCAACGGTTAGAACTACGCCAGGCTTCAGTTTTTCAAATGTGCCGGCATCATGAACATCCAGACCCAGATAATGTGATGTACCATGAAAGAAATACTTCCTGTAATCCCCTTCACTTTTGATGATTTCAAGGTCAACGAGCCCTTTGCTGATAATAGCCACAGCAGCTTTATGTGCTGCGTTAAAGTTGTTGCCGGGCAAACACGCTTCAAAGCCTGCTTGCTGGGCTTTCAATACGAGTTCATAGATCTGTTTTTGCTCAGGAGAAAATTTTCCATTTACAGGAAGCGTGCGGGTGACATCGGCTGTATAGCCGTGGTATTCTGCTGCCATGTCGTTGAGCTGAATGTCTCCATCAGATAACCTCTTCCTGTTCGACATATAGTGCAAAATACTTGCGTTTTCCCCGCCGCCACAGATGCTCGGGTAGCCTACATACTCAGATCCATTTCGTTTCCAGACATATTCGCCGATTGCCTGCACATCATACTCATTCATTCCGGGTGCAAGTGCACGCATAATTTCATTGTGTCCTTCACATGTCATTGCGGCGGCCTTTTTCATCAGGACGATCTCCTCCGGTTGTTTTATTTCCCGCAATGCAGCCATGGCTGAACTCAACCCACGCACATCACCATTCGAAGGAGGATAATTGGTTTTCCGTTTAAAAGACTCAACGAGGCTGTAAAGATCATCATCCGCATTTTTATCATTGATCGCACCTTGGGGAAGGATGCACCAGACTTTATCAAATTTGGAAAATTCAACAGAAAGAGAATCAAATTCTGCTGCAAGCAATACGAAACTGATCCCTGTTGCTTCTCCCGCACCGTCCTTCCCTGCCCGCCTTCCGTTCCAGGATTCTCTTTCGGGATTCCTGGCAGGCACAAAAAGAATTTCATCTGTGGAAACACCATTCACATCAAACGGTGATTTAGAAATGAGCAACATGGAATTAGGCTCAGTGAATCCGGTGAGGTAATAAAAATTGGGCGACTGATGGTATTGGAAATCATTGTCGTTGCTATAGAGTCTTTCAGGCGCAGCAAAGATTACAGCGACAGTATTGTCAGGCATCAATTCCCGCAATGCCTTTCTTCTCCCGCGATGGAAATCAATTGAAAGCAAATCCTTGTCATACCTGTAATTTACTGGCAGCTGTGCAACAACCACCTGGGAGAAAAATAAAAGAATCAATAGAACGGATCTCATGGAGGTAATTTATTTCAGGATCTCAAAATCGCCTTTCTTTTTTGCATCATCATATGCCTGCTGTTCCATTTCCGCGACCAGTTTGAGCTTCCGCTGGTTGATGATCATGGTTCGGATATTGTTCTTTTCAAAACCGAGTGGAGACAAACTGTTTTTTACTTTGAAGCCTTTGATGCTTATCAGATAAAGTGTTGTTGCATCTTCAATCTCAATATTTCTGTTGTTGTGAAGGAACTGTTCCTGATCGTAGGTCTTTATAGGTATTTCCTTCAACAGGTCATCAAACATCAGCCAGTTATCTTCATCAAGATAGTAATTCAATGCATATTGCCTGCAATAATCTCTCAGTTGATCTCTGTCTTTTTTATTGTCTGAAATATACCAGTCGCGCACTTTATTCAGTTTCGGAGACCTTTTGTTTAGTTTAAGATAAATTACTTTGAGGATGTTGCTCTTCAATTCGAAGTTGCCCTGATTGGCATTGTAAAATTCCTCAATCTCTTCGTCGGAAACACCGGTATCCAATCGTTGTTCAATTAATGCCTTTTCATAAGCATACCTGATCAGTGAATTACGATATTCATCCAACTGCTTTTCAACGTCTTTTTTTCCTTCATCGAGGTTGCTTTCGGCTTTATGCAACACCACCTGTTGATGGATCCAGTTGTCAATATAATTTTTGATGATGAGCATGCTATCACTTTCCGAAGCATTGGGCGGAACAATGCCGGCAAGGTTTTCGGGAAAGAGGAATTTGTCATACACACGGGCAAAAGCATCCTTTTTATTCGGTTCGCGCTTCCCTGAAAAATAATTGCAGGAGTTTAGGATGAAAAATACGACGACAATAAAAAAGATATTTTCCTTTTTCATTTTCTAAAAAAAATGGCGTTCTCTTTTCAGATGAACGCCACTAAGTTCTTAATTATTTCCTGAAGTCAGGAGTTGCTTATTTGATAATCGATTCAACAACTTCCTGGTTGATCTTCACAGGATATTTTGCACGAAGCGATTCAATCCATTCTTTTTCAAGGAAGCCCTGGTAATCGGCTGTGACAAGTCCCTTTGCTTCTTCAAGCGATTTCGGCTGTGATGCGATTTTCTGTTTCACATTCACAAACACTGTCGAATTACCATGTTTGAAATCTTTTGTCATTCCGGCTACCCATGAAATGGAGTCGATAATATCGTTGTCGCCCTTCAAAAATTTAGCGCTCTTAACCTGCAGGTTCAACTGGCTGCTTTTATTGACCCTTGCCATCAATGTATCGTCGTCGTCAATTGATTTCATCAGTTTGTGTACTTCCTTGGCAATCTCAGGACTTGAACAGGTATAAACAGTTGCTTCCAGCCTGTCGTTCCACATATAGCTGCTCTTGTTTTTCTCATAGAACTCTTTAAGGCCTGCTGTATCTTTTACTGCTTTTGACCAAACCTTTTTGTCTGTAAGTTCAAACAATAAAATACCATCCCTGTATTCCTGCATCAGCGATTTGAAGTCAGGATAATTGGCATCAAGCATTTTTTCCTCATAAGCAAGTGCGCTTTCGTTCACCCACTCATTGTACATGTTACCTGCAACTGCCTGTGGCGTTCCGGTGCCTTTCTTTGTCTGGTGATCGGCAAGGTATTTCGAAAAATCAGTCTGCGTATAAGTGCCTGTGCCAAGGGTAAACATGGTATTCTTCAGATTGGCAGTCTTTTCAATTGCCCATTTTCCTGTCGTAAGTGTAGTGTCCACTACTTTCATAAATTCGTCCTTTGCCTTTGGCATTTCCTTGAAATTATACTTTGCTTTAATCTTATTGATCATGGATGATTTACTCAACTCAGAACGTGAATCCTTGCCAACCCTATTCTTCAGATCAGCCTGCAATTCCTCATAACTACCCAATGGTTTCTTCTCAAGCAACTTGATGATATGCCAGCCATAAGAAGTACGGATCGGTTCACTGATGTCCCCAACTGTCTTGATAGCAAAGGCAGCTTTTTCAAATTCAGGAACCATGCGTCCTGTGCCAAACTGCGGCAATACCCCTCCTGATTTAGCAGAACCCTGGTCATCAGAGAATTGTTTTGCAAGGTCTTCAAAACCTTCGCCGGTTTTTAATTTACCTGAGATCTCATTGATCTTCGCTACTGCCTTCAAAGAATCTTCGGGTTTCCCACCTGTTTGAAACTTAGCCATGATGTGGGCACATTTAATTTCACCTTGTGCAGGACGGCTATCAGTTACTTTGATAATATGGTATCCGAAGCGGGTGCGCACAGGCTGGGTGATTTCGCCCTGCTTTGTTGTAAATGCTGCACTTTCAAACGGATAAACCATTTGCATTGAAGTAAAATAACCAAGGTCTCCATTGTTTTCTTTGGCTGACGGATCATCAGATTTTGCTTTTGCAATTGCACCAAAGTCTCCGCCTTTGATAATTTCTTCGCGGATCCTGATGGCTTTATTCCATGCCTCAATTGTGTCTTTTGGCAATGCATCGGGAGCCAACTTGATCAGCACATGGCTGGAGCGTACATCAGTCTTCATCCTGTTGTAAGCTTCTTTCAGCAGGTTTTCAGATATATCCTTGTCGGTGAGGTAAGGCTGGGCGAGTTGCTTGCGGTATCCGGCCAATTCATCAGTAAAGGCCTTCGCTGTATCCATTCCCAACTCCAGTGCCTCACGCACTTTCAACTTGTAATTAATGTAAAGGTTCAGGTAGTCGGTAACAGCCTTTCTATCATAAGAGGTTTCCTTGGTGTTGTTCTTCTTATATACTCTTTCGAAATCTGCTTTGGATATTTCCTCACCTGCAATTGAGAGAATAGATTGTGCATTTACTGAGGCAAAAGCAGAGAAGAGAAGGCATGTAAAAAATAGTTTGCGAAGCATAGTGGTTGTTTGTTTTTTTTTAGGGGGTGCAAATTTAGCTAAAGAATCGTGTCCGCAAAACGAATGATTTTTTCCGTTTTTTGGGTGAAAAGGAGATGAAAGAAACGGGGTTTGACCTTAATTCATCTTATCCGCTGATTTAACTCGGCTTCCAGGTGTTCAATTCTTCCAAGTCGTTGTGTGAGTACGATTTTTTTTCTGTCCAGCAGGTACATCGTCGGACTTACAGTGAGTTTATAGTCTGACCTAAGCTTATCCAGCTGGCCGGGGTCAGGAAAAATATTCAACCAGTTCAGGTGCTCGTCTATTACGTACTTATTCCATTCATCCTTGTCAGATTCCACGGGTATGGCTACTACTTCAAGCCCTATTTTATGGTAGCTGTCGTAAAGTTTTTTAAGTTCCGGTGTAACAACTGCACATAAATGGCAATGAACTTCATAGAAATACAGTAGTGTATATCTGGATTTTACTTTAGAAAGGCGAAAGGCTTTGCCGGCGGTATCTTTGGCTTTTATAGCAGGCGCTTTTATCCCAGGACTGAGAGACGGATACAACGAATTTTCCTGTCCAAATGAAATGAAAGGATTGATGCATCCGATTAATATGAAGAATGAAATAAAAGGGAGGAGTTTTTTTTGCAAAATATGTTTCTTTGATAGGATCATTATTTTTTTTTCTTCTTGGTGGCCTTTGCCTTCTTGTTGAATTCAAGCGCCAGACCGACCCAATATTCGAGTTCTTTTATTGTGTTCACTGCATCAATATCAACAAATACAAAACCCTTCATCGCTTTTCCGGTGAAGTCCATGGGTTGGCAGCCGTCCTTTTCCATCACTTCCTCATACTTGTCAGGATCGAGCCTGACCATGAGCCGTTCCTGTTCCACACCCAGACACATTTTGTCATTTACCATGAAGCACAGTCCGCCGAACATTCTTTTCTCCTCTACCTTTTTATGTGTACGTGAAATTATTTCCCGGGTGCGGTCAGCAAGTTTTTCGTTGTATGCCATTAGCGACTAATGTTTAAGTATACAATTCATTCCTATTCCTTTTCAATCAATATTAAACGTACTATTCCTTTTATTGAAGCAAGATACAAACCTGAATGCAATTGGTCGACGTAAATAGTGCTTCTCGGTGAATTTATTTTTAAGGCTATTATTTCTTTTCCATCAGTATTGAATATGTTTAGCATCTCCCCGATTAGTTCCGGATCAGACTCAATTGTAATGTTTCCTGACGATGGATTAGGAAAAAACTTAATGCTGCCCGCACTCTCTTTAACCGGAAGTATTGAAGTCACATATGGGTTGCCAACGTATATTATAAGGTAATTGCTTATCCCTGTTCTTACGGCAGTCGGATCACCTCCCATTAAATTCGTATTTATGTAGCCATTCCATACTCCTCCATTGGGTGTTGTGTTATACCAGATTCCATTCCTGCCTGCCCCGTAAAATCTCAATATCCCTGTATCATTTACCATGTAATTGCCAGTCCAGTTATGATTGCTGTCTGAAGGAATATCGGGTACCTTCATAAAATTGAGTCCGTCCGGAGAAACGTAATGATAGGCCCCTTGTTGAGGACTTCCGATTGGGGACACATAATGAAATGCGTTATGAAAAAAAATAACTGAAGGATCTATTACCCTGTTGTTTGCCTCATCAACGCGCACAACAGGCTCAAAGGAATAGTTGACACCATCTGTGCTGCCGGCGGAATAAGTATTGACTGTAGAATCAAGTCCTCCATTTGGCATTCCATCACTTGAAGAAAAATAAATCCTTATGCTGTCTCCATTCAGTGCCAGCAGAGCCGGATCGAAAGGTCGCTGGTAATTTACCGGAAGTCCGTTTATTACTATCGGCGCCGGTTCTGTCCAGGTGATTCCATTGTCGTAAGAAAACTTTACCGCTACCCTGTCCCAGGTTGGCGATCCCATTGGCACCCTGAACCATTGAAACGCACATACCAGTGTATCTCCTTTCCATTTGATGACTGAAGGCACTCCGGATGAATCCTGAAATACAGTTGGGGCACTAAAATTTGTTCCATCATTGCTCCATGCCATTTTCAAGGGTCTTTCCCAGGGGAAACCCTGGCTGTATATTTTTAAAGTTTGCAGCAGCAAGAAGGATATGAGCAAAATTCTTCTATTCATAATGATTCTGTTTTTTTGAAATCACGAGATAAAGGATTGAGAAAATAATAAATGGAAATGTAGATACTACCATTTTAAAATTTGATGACAGACTTCCCGCTAATACAATCAACAATACCAAAACACCAAGTAATAGAATACCTAATATTGTAAGCCTTTTCATCGGCTTAACATTGAATACTGATATCACCAGCAAGATCTGTCCCAAAAATGGAAGTAATATCAATGGGTGAAAGAAAGAATCGGAATTAGCGTTTTTCGCAAATACTTCATACTCCATCTGAAAAATAAATTCTGAATTCCCTTTTCCCCATTCAAGGTAGCAGAATAGAAAAGACAATAAAATTCCAAGTTTGAGCAATCTGAGTTTGAACGTTTGTTTTTCCATTCCTGACTAAAAACAATGCTTGATAATTCGGAATCGCATTCATTGTAATAATTGATGCCACAATACCTTTCATGTAACAATGAAAGTTATAACTTCAAGAAAAGAATCCGCCTGATCTTCTTGTCGAAGTTCTTCTTGGTGCCTTGCCGATCAGCACTCCGAAAATCCCCCGGGTAACTTCACGCAATATCGTTTTACCAACGCTGCTATTGGCAATTGATTTAATAGTGTCTCCAATGCCTGAGGATTTTTCTTCCTGTACCGATACTTCATGAACTGCGTCAGTACCCTTATCTTCGACAGATCCTGAAATTTTCCTGTTGAGTATTTCATAGGCGCTGTCCCTGTCAATCACCTCATTATACTCACTCGCAATTCTTGAAGATGAAATCTTTTGCTCCTGCTCAGCAGAAGTTAAAATATCCATCCTGGAATTTGGCGCACACATCATTGTATGAACAAGAGGTGTAGGAATTCCTTTTTCATTGAGCACCGTTACAAGCGCCTCGCCTATTCCGAGTTCTGTTATCAGTTCATCTGTTTTATAATGATCCGTAAATGGAAAATTTTCGGCTACAAGCTTGATGTCTTTTCTGTCTTTTGCTGTGAATGCCCTAAGCGCATGCTGGATTTTTGTTCCCAGCTGACTTAAGATGATATCAGGAATATCAGTTGGTGCCTGGGTGCAGAAATAGATTCCAACTCCTTTACTTCTGATCAGTTTGATGATTGTTTCAAGCTGTTGCATCAATGCCTTGCTGGCTTCTTTAAATATCAGGTGTGCCTCATCAATGAAGATCACCAGTTTGGGTTCGGCCTTGTCGCCGGTCTCAGGGAATTTGCTGTAGATCTCAGCAAGCAGGCAAAGCATGAACGTCGAAAACAGTTTGGGTCTGTCCTGGATATCTGTCAGACGAAGAATATTAATGTACGCATTCCCTGCGCTGTCTTTCTGAAGCAGGTCTTCTACTTCAAAAGATTTTTCTCCGAAAAATTGATCTCCTCCCTGCTGTTCCAGCTCCAGCAGTTTGCGCATGATGACGCCTGAAGATGCCGGTGAAATTGCACCGTAGTTTTTTTCTATTTCTTTTTTTCCTTCGCCACCGGCAAGATGTTGAAGCGCTGCCCTGAAATCCCTGATATCTAGCAGCGGCATTTTTTTATCATCGCAATATTTGAAGATGATTGCTACAGCGCCTTCCTGGTTTTCATTGAGCTCAAGGATCTTTGAAAAAAGCAATGGACCGAATTCGCTGACAGTAGCTCTTAACCTGAGTCCTTTTTCATTGGAAATGGTCATCAGTTCTGTCGGGTATTCTTTAGCAGTCCAGGGAATACCTATAAGATCCATTCGTTCCTTGATCTTCGGGTTTTCTGTTCCGGCTTTTGAAATGCCGCTGATATCTCCTTTGATATCCATCAGTAAAACATTTACGCCCTGCTCACTCAATGCCTCTGCAAAGCGCTGAATGGATTTTGTTTTGCCTGTGCCGGTTGCTCCGGCTATGAGACCATGCCTGTTCACAGTTGCCAGCGGCATTTTTACCGACAGTCCTTTTACGGGTTGCTTATCGTAAACGGGACCTCCAAGTAAAATACTTTTTCCGGCGAAGGAATAAGCATTCTGAATATCTTCTTTGAATTTATCTGCTGACATATTAGTTTATGAATGAATTTTATAGAGAGAATATTCCCCCTAACGCTTCACTAAAGCTCATTGTTTATCTACCGAAAAGTCCTCCGATTTTTTCGCCGAGACCTCCTATCCCACCCGGCATTCCTTTGGTAAGTGAACCTGTTATTCCTTCCAGCGTGAAACTGCTGTCCTTCGGATCATTCGTCTTTGATGCCAATTGGCTCATTACTGTTGGAATTAATTTCTCTACAATACTTCTTGCCTGCGCCTGGTCAATACCAAATTTTGATGAAAGCGTAGAAGCGACACTGCTGCTGATTTTGGCAACCTCAGGATTATTCATCACGTTTCCTCCTTTGAAAAGATTCATGATCGATTCGACACCTCCTCCTGATGTCAGACCTTTTAAATGGTCCATGATACCTGTTGTGGCAGTTTTGATGGCTTCGTCATTATGCTGATTTGGTATTGCAGGGTTATTGATGATTACATCACCGGCATTTTCTTTCACGAGGTTCAATAGGTTTTCAAACATGATTATTGAGATTACTGTTAATTAATTAGTGAGTGACGAAGTTACTCATTTATGTTTTGCCGGCAATTGCAGAAAACCAATTTTTGATTTCAAATCCGGTGAAACACACTTTTGACAAAAAACTATTTCTATAAACAAAGAAATATGGCCACAGATTCACAGATTAAAAATAATCAGTGTTAACCATGTTTTTATTCAGCCACTTTGCAGTCAAGCCTGCATTGGCTACAAAACAAAAAAAACATCTCGCCCAAGGCGGAGAGGGATCTTTCATACTAAGACACCACGCGAAAAAGTTCAATCCGGATAACCACTTGACAAAAAGAATCCTATGATTCTGCTATTGCTTTATCATCTTGTTCACCACAAACGACTCCTTGTTTTTTATACTGACGAAATATATTCCGGGGGCAAAAGCATCAAGGTTGAGATGGGTTTTATGGTTCGATAAAATACGCCGGATAATTACTTCCCTGCCTGTAACATCTGAAATTGTAAGTGTAAACGATGAGGGATTTTTGCTTTTGGCAAATACAGTAATCACATTGCCGGCAGGATTCGGATAAAGCTCCAGCGTTGCATTCACAACATTATTTTCTGCAATTCCTACAAACTGGCTGCATGGAAAAGAATCCCTGGCATACCATTCTTTGATTTTGAGAATATCGTGGACATTCTTTGCCCAGGAAGAATTCAGTCCGTTGGGTTGTGTTTCGTCGCGTGTCCATACATAAGCCACGTCAAATTCCTTTTCTGAGTGTGCGGGGAAGGAAAATGGACCTGTTGAAGTTAAGAAGAATCTGTCATTAGCCGAATTTCCGGAATTAAATTCACTCCATGCGCCTGTCGAGGTATCATACGGGTTTGATGGAAACATAAAATCAGTCGAATCTGACCCGCCATAACCATTGCCTCCATAAGTTAAATGAACTTCATTTCTCCACCGGGAACGCATGTAACTATAATAATCATCAGGACCGGCAGGATTGCCTGATACAGGGGAAGCACCTCCTTCAAAATACATAAAATTTATTAATGGTTGATTGAGATAAAGTACATTCTGCATTGGCGGATTGATACCATATCCTGCTACACCTTCATCATTATAATCTCCATTGTAAACAAAGCCAATGCCAAGTGAACTGTCACACCCTACAAAATCATCAAGGTAATTTCCAAGGTCAACATCGGTGTATCTACCCATATAAACCTGTGAGTAATCCGTATCACTCCTGTTTATAATCCTGTAATGAAAAAATGTTGTATTGTTTACCACCTGTTCTGTATCGGGCGCAAAGTTGCATCGGTATGCATATGCAGAACACTGAATTTCAATTCCCAGTGAAACTCCATCAGATTCACCATGAGGCAAATAATTCTCATTAAATACAAACCAAAGCATCTGGTCGCCTTTCATATCCGGGTAATCACCATCATAAGGATTATAAGCTCCATCATTATTAACGTCTACATAAGGTGCAAGGTCGCGGGAATAATTTCCGGTGTCACTGGCAGGCCAGTTCAGGATGATATCGGGCACAGGATACGTGAAGTTGGTTACATTACCTGCTGCGAATTCATTTTTAAATTCGGTAACTGTGTAACGGTTAATTTTCCAGGTACGGTCATATTGAGATACTGTTGCAGAATCTACTGTGGCATTTGTAGTATCCAGCGGGCCGGGCCAGAAATCAACTCCGCCCTGGCGATACATTTGTGCTGCAACGTGCAAATTGGTACCGGCATCCATTCCGCCAATCCACAATCCATCTGCAAAAATTGAATGAAGTCCGCTTCCCTTAGGAATCTCATATTGGGAAGTACCAACAAGATCCCAAAATAAGGTACCGTTAGGATGTATGACAGCGTTTACATTGTTTGCGTCTAAGAAATCATTGCAGTCTTCGTTTGAAAGTACTGGTATTAGGGCATTGCGAAAATCAACAACAATAAATTTTGTCGGATTTCCGATAGCTGTATATATCAACCGGTCAACCTGATCAAGAGCAGCTACAGCTTGATGGTCTCCGTACTCCCTAAAAAGATTTATTATACTCATATTTGGATAGAAAGAATAAGAAGAGGAATAAAGGTTGATTTCTGCAATGCCATTTTTCAAATAAACCATATTTCCAAGAGTATTTAAACCAACCATCGACCCTGGCGCAAGTCCAAAGCTGCAAAAGGAAAAAAAATGTTCGAGGTTGAAAAGAGAATCATTCTTCAATACGAAACATTTTTCATAATCACATTCAGCCCAAATATTTTCATCAACATCTGTTTTCAGGTTTAAGACTTTCGTTCTGTAAACGCCCGGATAAAAGTTTGAATGGACTTTCCACGTACCATTTTGAAAACCTGCAATACCATTGGAAGTTCCCATCCATATTGTATCATTTCCATTCCTTTCAAAGCAATACACGGTATCTCCGGGGAGCTGAGAATTAGCTGAATTAAAATGAGTCCAAGTTGCTCCATCGAAAAGAAATGCTCCATCATGTGTGCCAACCCACAAATCATTTCCATCAACAAAGAGAGAACTTATATAGTTGCTGGTGAGTTGTGAATTAAGGGAGTCGTAGATTGTAAATGAAGTTCCGTCATACTTTGCGAGACCTGCTATTGTACCTATCCAGGAGTTTGCACCATTAAATGCCAAAGACTGAACATTGTTAGAGGGCAGACCATCTGTGGTATCATAAACTATCCAATCTGTACCATCATATTTCCCCGCTCCAATTGATTTGAAACCAATCCAGATATTATTGCCAGAATCTATTTGCATTGCATTCTTAAATCGAAGCTGACCAGGAAGATAACCTGATGGTAAATTAAATGTGTCGATAACAGCTTGCGCGCTCATTGACATTGGGGAGAAAAATATTAAAGCAAAGAGAAAACAGATAACAAAAAATTTCAGAAAAAACATTACTCTTTTCATCATGTTAGCGTTAATGGAAGTTCCAAAAAGTATAGAAAAGTAAATGTAAAATTAATTTAAGAGTGATATCTTTGAATATTCAGCCGTTATTATTTTTATTTGGGTTTTACACTATTTTAGAAAAAATCACGTAAGTTTGCAGCCCTAAATTTTTTAGGATGGCCCCGTAGCTTAACTGAATAGAGTATCTGACTACGGATCAGAAGGTTGGGGGTTTGAATCCCTCCGGGGTCACAAAACGAAAAAACCGCACTGTAAATGCGGTTTTTTTCATTATTCAACCAGTAATTATTTGGAATGATAATATTTCATCGCCTCAGGCATATATGCCTTTAAATCCCTGATACGGACATCAGAGGGCGGATGGGTGCTTGTGTATTTTTTGATATAGTAATCAACCCCGCTTGTTGCACCTGAATTACTTTTCTGTGCCATGCGCTGCCAGAACCCAATTGCCGCATTAGGATCATATCCGGCCATGGCAGCAAATACAAGCCCCAGTTTATCAGCTTCTGTTTCCTGATTTCGTGAAAAGGCAAGCATCGTTCCTGTGGCACTGATTCCATATAATCCCATAAAGATATTCCTTGTTTGCTCCGGCTTTTGTTGCATATAAAGATCCAGTCCAATGCCCCCGGCAGCCACAAGCAGCGACTGACTCATTCTTTCATTTCCGTGCCTTGCAATGGCATGCGCAATTTCATGTCCCATGACGATGGCAAGAGACTGTTCGTTTTGTGTAACAGGCAGCAATCCTGAATAGACCACTACTTTTCCGCCCGGCATGCACCATGCATTTACTTCATTATTGTTAACGAGGTTATATTCCCATTTGTATCCTTTTATTCTGTCGCTTAATTTGTTCTTATTCATGTATTGCGCTACAGCATTTTGAATTTTAGCCCCTACGTTTTTTACCATCATGGCATCACTGCCGGTTGTGACAGGCGGATTCTTTTTAAGAAAATCACCATAGCTGCTGAGCGACATGGAGATCAGTTCACTCTCAGGAAGCAGGTTCATCTGGCTTCGTTTGCTGATCGGGACTTTGGAACAGGCACTGACAATTAATACAATTGATAATGCCGACAGGAATTTAAATTTCATAAAGGTTATTCGATTACGGCAGATAAACCGCGATCACAAAGTGCAACCCTCATCGGATTGAGGTCGAGATAAGAACCATTTTTTACAGAGCACTTGCCATTGTAATGCACGATGTAAGTGCATTGTTCGGCCTGCAATGGCTCATGATTGCACACTTGTATCAATGATTCAATCACAAATTCAAAAGTATTGTGGTCATCGTTGTATAAAACAAGGTTTCGTAACCGTGCTTCAACGATCTCTTCATTGATTACCGGGGAATCTAAAATATCTTCGTCTGAATTCTGGAACATTCTTTTGTGACTTTTTAAGGCTACAAAAGTAAACCGAATTTACTTACCGTTCAAGTCCTTCAGCGCTTCTGTGACCGATGTCCGTTTGCCCTTCACAAAAGCTACAATAAATGCATCTTTTATGCCTTTTGAAACGATTTCAGCTCTTGCAGCGACTACTTCATTGTAGTTTTTATATGCACCTGCATAAAAAATATTCAGCCCGCGGGAATCGGTCTCACGGCTTATTCCTTTATCAGCGATCTCCAGAAATGAGGTTACAGTGTTCATTGGAACATTTTCTTTAAAGGCGCCGATCTGTACTTTGAATACTATGTCTCCAGCGCCAATGATATTATTTGGAGTTGCAATTTCTCCGGAAGCTGCAGGAGTTATAGTTGAAGAAGATGCAATTTTAGATGCTGTTTTGGATGATGATTGTATTTTCAGAATGTCAGCAGCGCTTGCTTTCATTCCGCCTTTATAAATAACGACAAAAGCATCCTTTACACCGCTTGTGATTGCAATGCGTTTCATTGAATCAGCAGATGCACGGTTATCAAATCGTCCTGTGGTGAAGCGGAACAATCCCGATTTCATCTGGTCTGTATTTAGCGGCAGCAGTGCACTAAGGGCTGATGGAATACGTGCTGATCTGTATACTCCTACCTGCACAGCATATTCAACGAGGTCAGCTGAAATTCTTTCTGTAGTACCATAAAATGCTTTTACATCTGCATCCTGTTTTGTATCGGCAACTGATTTTCTGATCTCAAACTTTGCAAGCTGGTTGAATTCTTTTTCAGAAACTGATGAGTAAGTTTTTTTAACCTCTGCATTGGCTTTGCTTATCAGAGCATAAGCATCATACAAAGGAATTCGTTTCCCATTGTAGTAGGCAACAACAAAAGCATCCTTGTATCCCATTCCGCGAACTTCTTTTTTCAAGAGGTTCGCAGGTTCAAATGTTCTGAATAATCCAAGGCAATAACGTATCCAGCCCGGACGGGTAGTTTCTCCACTCAACGGCTGCAGGTTTTTAAATGTATTGTCAGGAAGCGGTTTGCGGAATGCGCCGATCTGAACTTTAAATACAAGTCCTTCCGGAAGTATAGGATCAATTGGAATAGGATTGGCAGCGGAGTAAGCATCTCCCTTTCCAAATGAGAATGTGGATGCATCAGAAATTTCTATTTCAGGAAGTATTGTTGAACCTGGCTGTGCAATCCCGGCATTCTCTGCAGCATTTTTTGAGTCAGTTGTTGCTGACGAAGGCTGATCACTGCCGGCCTTAGTTGCCGCAGGATATATAGGAAGCGGAACTGTTGTATTTGCACCCTGGGTTTGTTCTGTTTGTGCCGGGATGTTTTTTTCTACTGCAGTTTCAGTTGTACCCGTTTCAAACTTTTCTGATTTACCAATTGGCTCCTGTGTTGCTGATGGTACTTGTTTATCAGACCTGCCGTTATTGCCGGCAGCTTCAGGCGAATCAATTTTGTCTTTGTCTGAATTTGAATTCGCAATGTCTACACCTTGTTCTGTAGAATTTTTCTTTTCATTTTGTATAATTGTTTTTGAAGGTGACTGATCGGACTTTTCGTTCTGTGAAGTTGAATTCATTGCAACATCAGAACCTGACGGAGCAATGATTAATTTAGTCTTAAGCTGATCTGATTTTGCTGTAAGCTCCTTCACAGCGCCAGTATTCTTCTGCGCCATGCTCAGCATTTCTTTCGAATGATTTGAAATGATGTCAGCTTCCATTGCCAGAGAGTCGGCTTTTTCTATAAGCTTGTTCTTTTCCTTTTTAACGGAAGTAACTTCTGCCTGATCGCGCAATTTCATTTCATCAGCTTTAATGGCAACTACTTTTTTATTCAGCTGCATTCCTTCAACAAACAGGTTCACTGTTTCTGTTTGCTTTTGCAAAATTGCTTTTTGTGTTTCTACATACTTCGGGTATTCAGGCCTTGTTGTGTCAAGCACTGCAATGATCTCAACCTCCTCCCTCTCCTGCTTCTCCGTTATCGTTTCAGGATCAGTGTTTATTTCTGTTTCATTTTTGCTTACGGATGTAATGCCGGATTGTGTAATATCTTTATTGGCAGCTTTACCGGAAGATGTTACATCGCTACCTTCTCTATTATCAAAGCCTGTCTTCTCTTCTATCTCAGGGTCAATTTGCTTTGCAATCGCAAGTTCTTTTTGTGCCGATTGCCATTCTGCAATAGACTGCTTGTTCAGGTCTGCTGTTTTGGCTTCCAGGCTGTCACGCTTTTTTGGGGAATTAGGCGAAAATAATTTCGCCTCTGTCTCCTTTGAAATGGCTTCAGTCTTTTTTGAATCGGCTAAATATTTCTGATAATTCTCAAAGTGCTGCAATGCCAAAGGATCAGCAGGAACACGCTGTATGTTATTTTCCTTTGGTTCTTTTCTCTCAACAGAAATAGTATTTTCATTTGCTCCTTCCCCCGCAACATCTTTGGAAGATACTGCTTCCCTGTTGCCGCCAGAAGGTTGTTCACTCCTGCTATTAATATTTTGTGATTTCAAGGTTGCATCGTTACCGGAATTGACTTTTGCATTGTCTGTCTTTGAGTTTGCAGATACTACATCTTCATATCTTATGGACGTAGTCGAATCAGTTTTCTTGCTTTCAATGGCCGGATTTGTTGCATCAGTGGTCTCAACACCGGGTTCTTCAACTTCAGGAACAACAACATTCTTTGATGGTTTCTTTCCCTGTTCAGTGCCGGCTGAAATCACTTGCTCAGTTGTGTTTCCTTTTGCTGCTCTTTCACCGGTCAATGTACCGGGAACAGTTGTTTCATTCTTAAACGCCTTGTCATCATTTTTCACGGCAGCATTTTTTGAATCTTCCATGATCGGAGATTCATCTTTAAGCTTGCCTTCTTCCTTTGCAGGCGTCTTTAAAGAAGATGTTGTTTTGTCTTCCTCTTTACCTCCTTCATTGTTTGCAGGTTCTTTTGCCCTCACTGTTTCAGAAGTAATATTTTCATTTGGTTTTGAAGAATCACTTGTTTTGGCTATTGCACTTTCTGTGTTGTCAGGAGTGCCTGCCCGTACTGTTTCCTCCAAAGGCGTTTCATTCGCCGCCAAAGCAAGAGCTGTTTCTTTTTCTGCCTCTGTCTTCCTTATCTCACCTTGTTTCTTTAACTCATTTGACTTTTTCTGATAGTATTGCTTCCTTGATTTATCCACGGAACTTTCAGCTTTTCTAGTCATGTCTTCTGAAGCCAAAACAAGTTTGTCTGCTTCTTCGGAAAGTTTCTTTGCTTTTTGAAAATGCGAGATCAATGATCCGTTCTCCTGTTTGCCGGTTGTAGCTACATCGTTTGCAGAATCAGAATTTTTCTTAGCCTTAGTTTTAAAAGTGTTGCCTTTGTCATTTTCTTTTCCTGTTGATGAATGAGATGCAATGGCATTCGTGTCGACATGGAAATCCTTCATTAGCTGGGTTGCTTCCTGATAAGCTATTTCAGATTCAGTTTTCCTCTGATTCGCCTCTGTTTGAATTGAATCAGCATCCTTAACTAATTGCCGGGCTTCGAGAGCATTCTCCTTTGAGTCTTTTGATAAGGCCTCTGCATTTTCCTTATTACCATCTTTAAGGAGTTCATTAGATTGCCTTAGCTGTATTGTCGCAAGACTGTCAAGCGACTTTGCATCAGCCAGCTTTTCCACTGCACTTTCATGAAGCACAACAGATTCCTCCCTGATCGCTGCTGCATCTTCAAATGCCATCTTTACAAGGTCTGCATTGGATGTTTTATCTGAAACGCGCTCCTCCTCTAATTTTGACCCCGTTTCCTGAGTGCCGGTTTTATCATCTGTCTTTGCAATATCATTTGTAATTACCGGTTCATTTTGTGCTTCAGTTTCAGTTCCGGGTTTTCCACCAGGATTTATTTCGCCTGTGAGCTCATTCTCTTTCTCATTTCGTGAAGTGTTTTGCCCGTTGTTATAAGTTACAGGCTCCATTGCCAATGACTCAGGACTTTTTAGGGAAGGCGGTGCTACGTAAAGTGTTTTTCCTTCAAAGGTGATTGCCTGCATTTTACTACTTGCAGTATCTTTCACATCAAATTCGCTTTTTGCCACTTGCGATGGTTTCTCCATTGTTACCAATGTCGGATCAACTGCTGAGGGAGAAAAAT
This sequence comes from uncultured Flavobacteriales bacterium, assembly GCA_964356415.1. GTDB lineage: Bacteria > Bacteroidota > Bacteroidia > AKYH767-A > 2013-40CM-41-45 > JAPLDB01. Next base: position 2,835 of record CAYHHK010000048.1, on the reverse strand, counting down.
AGTTGGTCATCGTCATCTCTTCTGTATCCCTTGTTTTGTTCAAGGATATCCTTTGCTTTAAACCGGCAATTGAAGATCCAGCCGGAACAGTAAATAATTCTGCATGGGGAAGATAGCTTCCGCCTTCTACGATGAGCATATATTCATCACCTGCAGGAACGATGAGTTCATAATCACCTGTGCGGTCTGTTTTCACAGAGGTTACAATGCCATTGTCCTTTGTTCTGATTACTGATATACGTGCATCCCTTCTGGTGACCTGATCCTGCGAAAAATATTTACCGCTGATGACAGCGATGTTGCTAACCACATCTCCCAATTTGACATTCCTGATCTCAATTTTACCTGATTCACAATCTATGGCAGTTGAATATGCAGCAGTAAGTCCTTTTGTAGAAGGCATGAAAAAAATATCATCATCAACAGTATTTATTGGCACGCCGACATTTTCAGGATCACTCCATTTGCCTGTATTAAAATCATATTGTGACTTAAAGATATCGTATCCGCCAATGCTGTTTATGCCGTTGCTGCAGAAAAAAAGTGTGCGTCCGTCTTTATCGAGATATGGGAAATCTTCATTGGCATTTGTATTGATCGCATTGCTGAGATTCACCGGAATGCTCCACGATCCATCAGGAAGTTTAATGATGCGGTAAATATCTTTTCCGTTTTCCCCTTTCTTACCATAACTCGAATAGTAGATTGTCTCACCATCCTTGGTCATAAACATTACAGGGTTCGGCATTTTCTCTTTATCGAGTGGTGTGAGAAAACGGTCAGGTGTTGTAAGCAATTTACCTGCGGCTTCGCTAAAATCGTATGAGGCAAAAAAAGCGGTACGATTGACTTTCCGCTTATTCAGTATGACAACATTCTTCCTGTCGCGCCTCAGCTGGTCGGCATTTTTACAGTTCTGAATATAGATATCAGGTTGCAGTGCGGTTTGCCTGGAAGCAGAGGCATTTTTCTTGAAGACGGTAAATGCGCTGATGGCTTCATTGTAATGATCCATGAACATGTAGCTGCGTCCCAGATAAAAATATACATCCGGGACAGTCTGTTTTGCTTTCGCGGCTACTTCAAGGTATGTGGCAGCACCGGTTTTATCTTTCCCCGACAGGAGAAGGCATAAGCCATACCTATAATTGTAAATTGCTTCATGAGTGTACAAACTGAGCAACTGCGAATACATGGGCGTTGCTTCTTCGTAATTTTGCTTTTCAAAAAGCTTTTCAGCCTGCTTCTTCAGATCGGCTTCTGAAGCAGGGGATTTCTGTGCAACTGTTATTGAAGCTGCAAACAATAAAACAAGCAATAGTAATATTGGTTTCTCCAGAGTCATTTTGAACGACTGAACATAGCTACTTTATACTAACTGCTACTTCAATAGTTACTGATTATTAGTGTGAAAGACGGCCTGTTAAATATTGAAAATGAGGGAAATGCCTATCCTGACCTGATGAAACGTGCAACAAACATATTATCAGCCCCTTTTGATGAGCCTTCAATATAAAGCTGGGTTTGCAATTGAAGGGGGAAATTTGCTGTAACCCAGGCAGTATTGTCTTCATTTTCTTCTTTAAATACGGAGCAAGTAATGTATATAAGTGGCTTATTATCAGGCAATAATTTGATTAAAGCTGATAGAATGTTTCGTTGGATATTCTGATATTTTTCTATTGATCTTGTATTGAAAAAAGTCAGCCATTCAGGAGTCCTTGACCAGGTGCCTGAGCCTGTGCAGGGAACATCAGCAACAATCCCATCAATTAGTTTATCCAAACGGACCTTCTGGCCTGCTGTCAGATCCAGTATTTTTGAGGAATAATTTTTAAAGCCCGTTCGCTGAAACCGCTCCCCCAGGTTTTTAAGGATCGTATCTCTTGAATCGGTACAAACCAGGCTGATCCCGGGTTCATAGGCAGCCATCATTAGGCTCTTGCCTCCTGAACCTGCGCAAGCATCCCACCATGTTTCCCCCTTATTGGGTCTGATTACCTGAATCGTTTTTTGAGATGACAGATCCTGAATCTCAAAATATCCGTTCTTGAAGGATTCAAGCTGATCCAACGATGTAGAATTTTTCAATGACCAGGCATTTTCAATTTCCCGATCTACTTCAAAATGGATTTCTTTTTCCAAAAGTTCTTTCTCCACCCCGGCCTTAAATTCATTTCTGACCCTGATCCAGACCTTTGGCTGAACAAGAAATGAATGAATAAACTCTGCTTTGTTAATGGAATCACTCAGGTGCCGGCCAAATGAGAATATTTTATCGGGCTCAATGTGTGAAGCATGTTGTTCAATTTTTTTCAGATCTCTGAAAGAAAATTCAAGAAGCGGTGTTGGGTCTGCGTTGCAAATTTTATTGGCAATAGCGAGCCTTTCAACAACCGGTTTATCGGCATACATATTTCCAATCCTGAAATAATTATAGACAAACTGCTGGATCAACCTCCTGTCGCGGCTTCCAAGCTGGCGATTCAGGTTAAAGTATTTCTTCAAAAACCTGCTCAACGGTTCTTTACCCTGGAATGATTCCAGTACTTCCAAGATTATCCTTAATTGTGTTGCCTCCCGCATGGTTCTATATTTATAAAAAAGGGAGCATCCTTACGAATGCTCCCCTATCTTAAAACATCAATACACAATGAAACTCTTTATTGCTTAATTATTTTCGATCGGAATGTTTTATCCGCTGTCTTCAACTCAACTGAATAGACTCCCGCAGGCAATGTTGAAATGTCAACGATTGATAAATCGCGGCCGTTTTGAGTCAATGGAAGAGTTGATAATATTCTCTCCCCTAAAACATTACAGATCGTGATCTCG
>CAYHHK010000047.1:22422-26196 GCA_964356415.1 uncultured Flavobacteriales bacterium | reverse complement strand
CCAACACCATGCGCATTGTACATGGTTTCATACATGTCAGCAATCAATTGCTGAAGGTTTGGGTAATCCTTTGGAATATCTGAAGCTTTTTTCTTCAGTACAGGGTCACCGTATGCGATAATCGGATAGATCATAGGGAAGTAGGCAGTTGGCAGTAAGCAGTTGGCAGTTGGCAGTTGGCAGTAAGCAAACGAACAATTAGCAGTTGGCAAAAGGAAAGTGGGCGAAAAACAGTATGCATCATACAGACCGCTGCAGGCAATAAAAAACTAATGCTTTTTTGCGCATATTATTTATTTGAATTTGTTTCATTGGTTGTTCTAGCAAACTGATAACTGCAAACTGGCTATTGATTTTTGCTTTCCATAAATGACTGCAAAATAATGATCGCACTCGTCATATCCACCAGCTCCTTATTCTGCCTGTCTTTTTTTTTCACACCACTCATAAGTATAGCCTGTTGCGCCATTTTTGATGTAAAACGCTCATCGTGCCTCTTTATCGGAATGGCAGGGAAGTGCTTTCCAAGCTGTTTTACAAACTGATTCACGTGAACGGCAACTTCAGAATCGGTTGCATTCATCTGTTTCGGTTCACCAACCACAATGCAATCGACCGGTTCGCGCTGAAAGTACTTTTTTAAATACTCAATGATATCCTTTGCATGAACAGTATCAAGCCCGGTAGAAATAATCTGATTCGGATCGGTTACTGCAATACCAACACGTTTAGTTCCGTAATCAATTGCCATTATTCTGCCCATCGGGACAAAGATGGCAAAAGATTGGTAGATTGAAATACGGGGGAAACGTAAATTCTTGCTAGGATTCAGTTAGATTGTATTTTAGAACTTTGTAACCTGGAGGTTTCGTTGCATTCATATGTAATTGCCACTAAGGCTCAAAGGCACGAAGAAAACCAAAATATAAAAGAACCTTGTTTCAAATTTTCAAACCGGATACAATTCCGAATTTCTGACTCATTTTCTTTTTCCGATATTTGCACCCTAAAAATGAAATATCATGGCTGAAGACTTTCTTCCTTTACTCGGTACCGATCACGTTGAATTCTGGGTGGGCAATGCCAAGCAGGCATCCTATTATTACCAGCATGCATTTGGATTTGAGCTGGTTGCCTATTCGGGTCCTGAAACCGGGGTGCGCGACCGCGCTTCATACGTTTTGCAGCAGGGAAAAATCCGGTTTGTTTTCACAACGCCAATGGGCCCCAACAATGAAATTGCTGATCATATCTATAAACACAGTGATGGAGTAAAAGTGCTAGCACTATGGGTAGATGATGCCGAAAAGTCTTTTTATGAAACCATGAGCCGTGGAGCTAAAGCCCATACCCAGCCCCAAACGCTTACAGATGAATTTGGCGAAGTAAAGATTTCTGCAATACATACTTATGGTGATACCATTCATAAGTTTGTTGAGCGGAAGAATTACAAAGGACCGTTTATGCCCGGATATAAAGCAGCAAAGTCTTTGTTTGAAACGAAATCGACCGGACTTGAAGTTGTTGACCATTGCGTAGGCAACGTCGAACTTGGAAAAATGAATGAATGGGTTAAGTTTTATGAGGATGTGATGGGTTTTAAAATGATCATCACCTTTGATGACAAAGATATATCCACAGAATACACAGCCCTGATGAGCAAGGTAGTTTCCAATGGAAATGGTTTCGTAAAATTCCCCATCAATGAACCGGCAAAAGGAAAAAAGAAATCGCAGATAGATGAATACCTTGAATTTTACCGTGGTGCCGGTGTACAGCATATTGCCATTCTGACTCAGGATATCCTAAAGACAGTTACAGAACTCAATAACAGGGGCGTGGAGTTCCTGCGGGTACCAACAACCTATTATGATGACCTCACTGCACGAGTAGGTAAAATAGACGAGGATATTGAAGATTTAAAAAAACTTGGAGTCCTTGTTGACCGCGATGATGAGGGTTACCTCCTCCAGCTTTTTACCAAACCTGTAGAAGACCGCCCTACCCTGTTCTTTGAGATCATTCAACGTAAAGGAGCTAAATCCTTCGGCAAAGGCAACTTCAAAGCGCTGTTTGAAGCCATAGAGAGGGAACAGTCACTGCGGGGCAATCTGTAAGAAATTTTTAAAAACCGGTTTTTCTTTCCTGATTATTAACATCGCTTAACATTTTTGTTAGCAGAATTTATCTTCTCTTCATCTCAGGCCTCGTTTCAGGATTAAATTTGCCGTTATCTTTAGAATCACAAGTCACAAGTCACAAGTCACAAGTCACAAGTCATTAAGCGAACTATTTCATAGAAACACAAATACTATTATGTACAAGAAATTCCTGCTTTTTTTATTCCTTGGATTGTCTTCAATAATTACTAACGGCTCCACAGGATATGACATAAAAATCAGAATTGTCGGATTACGCGATACTGTTTGCTATCTTGGAAATCACTACGGTGAAAAACAATATGTCAGAGATACCGTGAGGGTTGACAATAACGGCTGGGCAGAATTTAAAGGCAAAGAGGAATTACCGGGCGGGATTTACCTGGTAGTGATGCCCAATAAAACCTATTTTGAAATCCTGGTCACCGCCGAAGAGCAAAAATTTTCAATCGAAACGGATACCCTTGACTTTGTCAATAAATTCGATGTGAAAGGATCACAGGAAAACAAATTATTCAATGAGCACCAGCGGGTTATCATGACCAAGACAAAAGACTCACAGGCGCTTCGTGCGCGATACGACGCAAACAAAGACAACAAAGATTCTTCGAAAGTGCTTAAAGAAAAAATAAACGCTATTGACAAGGAGGTAAAGGATTACAGACTGAAACTGATGTCGGATTACCCAAAGAGTTTCATGACAAAAATTTTCATGGCTATGCGTGATCCTGAAGTTCCAGAAGCACCAAAAGATGAAAAAGGAGTGGTACTGGATTCAGCCTTCGGGTATCATTATTACAAAGCACACTATTGGGATTATGTCGATTTCAATGACGACCGTTTGCTGCGAACCCCGATACTCCAGAACAAAATTAAAACCTATACTACGCAGCTTACCCCTCAAATTCCTGACTCCATTATTACCAGCGTGAACCTGATCATTGACAAGGCGGAAGTAAATAAAGAAGTTTTTAAATATTGCGTGGCAACACTGGCAAACACATATGAAACAAGCAATATCATGGGGTTTGACAAGGTTTTCGTGAATATAGCAGAGCGTTACTACCTTACTGAAAAAGCATATTGGGCCGATGATTCACTAAAGAAAAGAATTGAAGAGCGTGTAAATAAGATCAAGCCGAATATACTGGGTACTCCGGCCTATAACCTGATTATGCCTGACACATCGCTGAAATTACGAAAGTTATATGATGTTGTTGCGGATTATACTGTGCTTGTATTCTGGGACCCTACATGCAGTCACTGCAAGAAAGAGTTGCCACTGCTGGCTTCTTATTATGACAGCGTAAAAACTGCCGGTTTGAAACTGGAAGTATTCTCCATCGGAATTGAATCAGATATTGATCTGTGGAAAAATTATATCAAAGAGCACAACTTGAAATGGATCAATGTTTCTGATCTGTACAACAATACCCAGTTCAGAAATTATTACGACATCTACTCTACTCCTGTAATTTACCTGCTGGATGATAAAAAGCGGATCATTGCGAAAAGACTTGATACTGAAAAGTTGAAAGACTTTGTTGATAACTACCGTAAGTCGCAGAAATAGAGACCTCACCGAATTACTTATAAAGAATACGAAAATACGAAT
>CAYHHK010000047.1:0-22322 GCA_964356415.1 uncultured Flavobacteriales bacterium | reverse complement strand
ATAAAGAATACGAAAATACGAATCATCATTATTCGAAATTAGTATCTTCGTAGGATTGGATTTGTAATTCGGTGAGGTCATCTTCTGTATAAATATCTTTACCCCGCTCAAAAATGAAAAAAACACTCCTGCTTTCATCTTCAGTTTTAATTTCTGCTTTCACTTTTGCACAACATTCCATCGTGATGAAGAACGGCGATAAAATGGAAGGCCTTGTTACTTCATTGAATAACGGGGTTATAGAAATTCAGAAAAACCAGACCATCAGTAAAATAAATCTCAGTGAAGTTTCTGAAATCATTTTTGATAACATGGGAGAGAAGCCTTCCACGGAGATCGGGGAGAAAACCATGACTGCAGGCTCCTACTTCATCAGGTATAAAGTTGCAGACCGTATTATCAGCAAAGCGCCGCGCATTGATAATATGACACAAAAGAAAGGAACGGTCGTGGTGAATGTATCCATCAACAAATATGGAAACGTAATCAAAGCAACTCCAGGAGCACCGGGTTCCACAACTTCCGACGAATACCTTTATACCAAGGCAAAGCAAGGTGCCGAAAGTGCCCTATTTAATAACGTTCCAACGGCGCCGCTGGAGCAAACAGGTTATATCACCATTTCATTCTGACACAGATCATATTTTTGAAGAATGAAGTGCTACTTTTGGCATTCTGAAAATTCTTCAATGTGATCAAGCGACTTTTTTTACCCTTTTTATTTATCCTGGTTTCAAAAACACAGGCACAGAAGGCAACTGAGAAATATCTCCGCAATCAATCCAATACCTACGAGGAAGCAATTCGCTTTTATGCAGACCTTGACAGGAACCATGAGAATGCATCTATGCTCAGTTATGGATATACTGATTCAGGCAGGCAATTGAGTTTGTTTGTCATTGCCGGCGACAGTGATATGAGTCCTGCCTCAATCAAAGCCAAGAATAAAGCAGTGCTCTTAATCAACAATGGAATTCATCCCGGTGAGCCGGATGGAATAGATGCAAGTATGAAACTGGCAGAGGATTTACTGACGATGCCTTCATTTAAATCCCTGCTTGACCATGTGGTGGTTTGTATCATTCCTGTTTTTAATATTGACGGTGCTTTGAACAGGGGTTGCTGCAGTCGTGCCAATCAGGATGGACCTGAAGAATATGGATTCAGGGGGAATTATCAGAACCTTGATCTCAACCGCGATTTTATCAAATGTGATGCACAAAATACCCAGGCGTTTCATTTGCTTTTCCGTGAATGGGATCCTGATGTATTTATTGATACGCACGTAAGTGATGGCGCTGATTATACTTATACCATGACCATGATTGCAACGCAGCATGATAAGCTGGAAAAATCTGCGGGTGAATTTCTGCTAAATAAAATGCTTCCGGCGTTGTACAAGTCAATGGCTGAGAAGAAAGAATTGATGAGTCTTTATGTCAACACATGGAATGAAACACCCGATGACGGGCTTGTTGAATTTCTTGAAACTCCCCGTTTCGCCAGCGGGTACACTGCATTGTTTAATACGTTCGGGTTTATCACTGAAAGCCACATGCTGAAACCATTTAAACATAGGGTAGAAGCAACCTATGCTATCTTAAATAGCATTCTTGAATATACAAATGCACATGCTGAAGAAATCAGGGATGCGCGCTACTATGCAAAGCGTCGTTGCGCTGAACAAAAAACATTTCCTCTGCAATGGGAACTTGACACCACTGCGTATGAAATGATCAGCTTCAGTGGCTATGAAGCGAAACACAAGCCAAGCGTTGTAACCGGTCATCAACGTTTATACTACGACAGGAATGCGCCTTATGAAAAAGAAATACGGTATTATGATCACTACAAGGAATCAGCCACAGTCGAAAAACCTGTCAGTTACATCATACCTCAGTGCTGGAGAAAAGTGATTGACCAGCTTCGTATCAACAGGATCAATATGCAGCGGCTTGCAAAGGACACTACATTAAAATGTGAGGTATATTACATAGAAGATTACAATACGGTAGAACATCCCTACGAAGGTCACTACCTCCACTACAATGTAAAAGTGAAGGTGGAAACACAGCAAATACATTTCTTTAAAGGAGACTATGTAGTAGATGTTGACCAGCCGGAAAACAGGTTCATCGTTGAAACCCTTGAACCCCGCGGTGTTGACAGTTACTTTGCATGGGGTTTTTTTGATGCCATTCTGCAGGAGAAAGAATATTTTTCATCATATGTATTTGAAGAGAAGGCTGAAGAAATTCTGAAAAGCGATCCTGCGTTAAAAAAAGAATTTAATGAAAAGAAAAAAGCAGATATGAAATTTTCCGGTGATGGTGAAGCACAACTCTACTTTATATATCAGCGGTCCCCATATTTTGAGAAGAGTTTTAAAAGATATCCTGTTGCCAGGTTAATGGAACGGGCGAACATTTTGAAAAACTAAGTCTATCTAATAAGGATCGTGAATCGACACAACGAATGTATTCGGGTTTTTTAATTCGTCTTAACCAGTTTTACTGCATTGATCGTTTTTCCCTTTTCTATCCGGAGGAAATAAATCCCCGCTTCTATTTCAGGCCTAAAAACCTCTGAATGCGATGTAAGAATTTTTTCAAGAATTAAATTCCCCAATACATCTCTCAAAGCAACACGGATTTCATTTTCATTTTCATTTGCATCTGTCAAAACTGAAAACTGGTTTGTAAAAGGATTGGGGTAAACTATTGCGACCGGTTGACCGGAACTCATATTCATTACCCCAGCACAAATATCAAATGTGATATTAATATCATCTGCAGAACTGCAATTCGATGAATTTGTTACTGAAACGGAAACTATAGACGTTCCGATGCCCGTTCCTGTGCTATCTATCATTACAGTTTGAGTTGTAGCACCAGTTGACCATAAGTATGATTCAAAACCGGCGCCTGCATCGAGAAAAATATTAAAATACATACAAATAGCAGTATCGCTGCCAAGTGATATAACAGGTAGTTCGCTTACATAAATGGTTGATGTGTCAGAATTTGAACATCCAGATGAATCGCTATAAGAATAAGTGATAATTTGAGTACCGGCCCCGCTAACTAACGGATCAAAGTTTCCGTTTGATACACCAATACCACTATATGTACCACCGGCAGGATTCCCGCCGTTAAGTGCCACAGGCAATGCATCTATACAAACATCGTGTTGCATATTTAATTCAACATTAGGCAAGGCAACGACTGCAATGGAAGCAATGGCAGAATCCGAGCAGCCATTGCCATCAGTAAATGAATAGACAATATCATGCAAACCGGCTCCTGCAGAAACAGGTTCAAACATACCGGCATTCACATAACTTCCACTATAGGTTCCTCCGGCAGGCATTCCACCCACAAGAGCTACTGACGATGTTGTGATACAAGCCGGAGATTGGTTTAGCAGCATTACAACAGGCAATGCATTTACCACGATAGAAACAGTATCTGCCGAAGTACATCCGTATGTATCTGTTGCCAGAAGTGTATAGGTCTCTGAAGCGGAAATCGTTGCAGTTACGACTGAATCTGTCACCGACGATAACCCTGTTGAAGGCGACCACAGGAAAACAGCTCCGCTACTAGCGCTAAGCAATGTTGATGCTCCAGCGCAGATGATAGACGAGGATGCATTTGCTGAAACAATAAATACCTGCAATGACACATCAGTTGAAGAAAAAGAAGTGGTATTGTAATTTGAGGTAACTGAGATTCCATTGAATTCTATCACGGCAAAAAAGTACTGTGTTCCGGCAGTTAATCCGGTTATGGAGCATGAGTTGCCACTGCCGGCATACACGACATAATTTCCCGAACCAAGATCACTTCCGTTACCGAATACTGCATCAGCAGGATAATCATTACCGTCGGAAGGAAATGCACTTATTGGTAAACCGGCCTTTGCAATAACAATTCTCGAAACGCCATTGCCGTTGGTCCAGCTAAGATTGACATCGGTGCAATTTGTAACGGTTGCTGCCAAATTATTAGAGGGAACAGAAGGTTCAGTGGCAGGAGCCGGGGTGAAATATGCAGTCACGTTCGTATCACCATCGGGAACCCATGTAATAGGCAGCGTATCGCCCCCAATAGTTGTCCACCCTGAAAAAACAAAACCAGGATTTGCAATTGCATTTAGCATGACGGGATATCCATTAAAATAAACAAGGTTGCATGCATTGTCAGGGATGATGAATGTATCCACAAGAACTACTCCCCCGTTCTGAGGTACTTTATTTATTCCCAGCAGGGAAGTATCGCTGATTCCGAATTTCTGCATCACATCTTCACGCACATAATGTGCCCTGTTGTTAAAGAATAATCTTATGGTATCAATTTCAGCATTCCAGTCTGCAAGACTGTGCCTGTATCCTTCCGTATAGTAGTTAATCGTATCATTTGTATGTTCCCATCGCTGAATATGCGCAGGCTCTTCAAACGACAGCCGGTCACGGAAAAAATTAATGATTGAATCCACACGATTCGGGCAAAACGTGAAGTTAATATTGTGTGCGAATTGGGTAATAAAGTCTGCCTTAAATTCAGCATTAAGCAACAGATTATTCAGCAGGAACTGCGCCCAGTCAGGGATAGAACCGCTTGTGGTCGCCCAACTAAGGGTATTGTGATTAACATCGGTATAGTGTGAAGCACTAAGTAATGTAGACCTGTCTGTATCCCATAATATCCATCTCCATGGATGGCTGTGGTCTTTGGGCCGCCAGTATTTAATATTGTTGTTAGGCCAATCCGTTGCAGCGTAATAGATGCGGGTTTCTTCATAGTTGATGTAATTGATGACATCCATCTGTGTTTTAATGTACTCGTAATTTGCCTGAACAGACATAGAATTGTCATCAATGAAATCAATCATATTGTTGTAATCCACTGCATCACCTTTTACAACATCCACATTGCTGTTTATGATATCCACGCTATCCTTATCCACATAACTGAAATGCTCATTAAGATAATCTTCATCGAGTTTTTCTGTCATATCCATTCTGCCCCAGTATGCTCCGTTGAGGTAAATAATTACAGGGCGGTTTGACTGGTGATCAAGGTCCATCACGCCCTCTATAATCGTATGGTTAAGGGCATCCCGCATTCCGGTACTGCTCCAATCGGAACCGCTGTTACGAACTTTGAATGATTTAAATTCAGCGATTGGAAGTTGCGGAAACAATTGATAAGGAATGCTGTTTTTTCCCAAGGCATCCTTCGATTCAAAGTTAAATGATTTCTGCGCCAGGGCACGGGTTGTATTTCCGCTTATTGAAAGATTAATATTCTGACTTACCACTTCAACATCATTTGCCTCAAACAGTTCAATGTGAGCCGGACGTTTCCAGTCTTCCCAAAAATTCGCTCCCGAATACGAATATGAATGGCTATAATCATCGACCCCGAAACAATAAATACCAGTATTCTCATCCCAAAGGTTTGCTGAATCAGTAACGATAGACAACACCGGCAAATCGTGAATCCGATTTATAAAATATGAACGCGTGGTAACTTCTCCGGGAATAAAATTCTGTTTAAAAATTCTTGCACGTATCACTGCATTGGTATCAACCTGGATCGGACCTGTGTATAATATTCCTTTGGTTGGTGATGGCTCATTTCCGTTAAGTGAATAATATATCACTGCTGCAGAATCATTTGTTGTGAGGGATACCTGCATAGGGGATGAATAAAAACCTGCATCATGGCTGTAATCTGCCTTTCCTGCAATCCCGATAAAACCGCCACCAGAGTTATCGTCATCCGGCGTTGGCACCGGAAAGTAACTCCAGGATGAACTGCCATCTGTGGTTCTTCCAAATGCCACATCATAGATTTGTTTTCCGAAAGTGACCGAATCAATAATGGTTACGCCATCGCTTAAAGTAAGTCCAATCTGCTCCCCGCCCCCGTTTAATTTCCCGGGAATGTGTGTGACTCCTTTGTAGGGCTTATCATCAAACCAAAAAATAATATGGGCATGTGAAGGTATAGTCGTCGCTGCCGGATTTGAAGTTGGAATTAAGTACTCATCAAGATCAGAGAGATCATCCGTGAGGTACATTCCACCCACATCTACCGATGAATTTCCAGCATTATACAACTCAATCCAATCTCCATGATCTTCTGCACTGTCTTCAAAACAAACGTAGTTGCTGGCACATATTTCATTAATCACGATGTTTTGGGCATTGATTTGTCTTAGAAACAGACAAGAAAATATTAATAAAAAAGTTATTACAGTTTTCATAAGAGCGCTTAGTATTATAAACCAGAATTTTGAATTTCAACCTACATTTAACAAATGGAGTGGAAAGTAGCAGAAATTCTGTAGAAATCAAAAAAACAATGGCGAAATTGCGCCCGGACGTGGTTTTCACCCCCAAGTCATGGTAAAAATAAAACAATCATAAAAAAAGGAACAGCCATTTGCTGGTGCAAACGGCTGTTACATAGTGAGAAATAAATCGTTTAAAGAATCCGGGGGTTAATTTGTTTTCACCAATTTCAAAATGTTTATTGTTTTACCCTTTTCTATCCGGAGGAAATAAATTCCTGCAGAAACTTCAGGATGCAAGGTTTCTGTCGGGGAAGATAGCATCTTATTAAATATAATATTTCCAAGTACATCCATAAAAGTAACCCTTATACCCTTCTCTATTGCATCGGTAAACACACTGAACTCGTTGCTGAATGGATTCGGAAATACGATACCAAGCGGTGGTTGCTCGGTTAAAGACGATACTCCTGCACAAATGTCAAAAGTTATATTAATGTTGTCATTTGCTGAGCAGTTAAAGCTATTAGAAACGGTAACAGTAAATGTTGAAGTACCTATACCAATTCCTGTTGTATCAACAAGAATCGTTTGTGTTGTTGCACCATTACTCCAGATGTAAGAACTGAAACCCGGCCCGGCGTCAAGTACAATGTTCCAGTACATACATATTGTTGTATCAGCTGTCAATGCAACTACGGGTGATGGATTAACAGTAATGGATGAAGTGACTGTTCCTGCACATCCATGAATATCAATATAATCATACTGCAGGTTATAAGTGCCGGCTGTTCCAACAGTAAATTGTCCGGCGTTTACGTTTGTTCCGCTGTAAACTCCACCCGCAGGTGACCCTCCGGAAAGAGTTACGGGAGCAGAACCGGTGCAAACATCAGAAACAGGTGCAAATGTTACAACCGGTAAAGTGTTTACCATAATATTTGTCGAAGCCGACCCGGTACATCCGTTTCCATCAGTGTATGAATATGTAACTGCGTTTACACCGACAGTTAAAGGATCAAAATTTCCTGCATTTACATTTGAACCGCTCCAGGTACCACCGGCAGGTAGTCCGCCTGTTAGTGCGAAAGAAGAGGACCCTTCACACACACCATTTATAGGGCTTACAGATACAGCAGGTAAAGCATAAACCTGAATACTTGCTGTTGCAAAATTGGTACATCCGTTAGCATTTGTATAGTTGTAGATTACCATATTGCTTCCGGGAGTAATTGGATTAAAACTTCCTGCAGAAACATTGCCGCCTGTCCATGTTCCACCGGCAGGATTTCCTCCTGTAAGGGCAAATGATCCTGAGTTCTGGCATACAGCGCCAATAGGTGAAACAGTAACTGTTGGAAGCGTATTCACAAGTATAGAAGATGTTGCAAAGTTTGAACATCCGTTGGCATCCGTATAATTATAGATGATGTTATTGGAACCAGCACTCGATGGTGTGAATATTCCGTTTGAAACACCGCTACCGCTGTATGTACCACCGGCAGGGCTTCCGCCTGTCAAAGTAATTGGCGCGGAGTTCTGACAAACAGCATTGAATGATCCCAGTGAAACTGCAGGCAATGCATTCACTGTTACCGAAGTAGTTGCATTTGCCGAACATCCGTTTGAATTTGTATAAGTGTATGTAACGGTATGTGTTCCGGCTCCAGCTACATTCGGATAAAAGCTTCCTGAAACTACACCTGTACCTGAATACATTCCACCAGAAGGACTGCCTCCTGAAAGAACAAATGAAGCTGCATTCACACAAAGCGAATTGAATGAAGAAAGTGATACTGATGGCAATGCTTCAACCGAGATGGTGGCAGTATCAGAGTTGCCGCAGCCATATGAATCAGTATAAGAATAGGTAATGATTTGCGTACCCACCCCGGTAACTGAAGGATCGAAATTTCCGCCGGCAACACCGGTTCCGCTATATGTTCCTCCTGCCGGAGTTCCTCCTGTTAAGGCCACAGGTGATGCATTGATGCAGGTACCATTCTGGGTATTGACAGTTACAACAGGTAATGCACGCACATTGATGCTTGCTGTTGCAGAATTGGAACAGCCATTACCGTCAGTATAAGAATAGGTAATGTTATGCGGGCCGGTCCCGGCTGCAGAAGGATCAAACACACCTGCATTTACAAATGAACCGCTGTATGTACCGCCGGCAGGAGAACCACCGGCAAGTGTAACAGCAGTCGTTGTGACACAAGCATCAGTAAAACTACCCAGTGTTACAGTAGGCAATGGATTAACCGTTACCGGAAGTGTAGTTGTTGAAATGCAGCCGCCTGCATCTGTTGCTGTAATAGTATAAGTTATGGAAGAGTTCAATGTCGCTGTCACCGTTGCACCGATAGTGGCAGATAAACCGGTTGATGGAGACCATGAATAGGTTACTCCTCCTGAGGCAGTCAGTGTTGACGTTGAACCGGGACACATAGAAGCCGGCGATACATTGGCAGATACAGTAAAACTACTTGCAAGTACATTCGTTACCGGATAAGTTGATGTGTTGTAGTTTGTGAGAATTCCACTTCCGTTAAATTCAATAACAGCAAAATAATATCGTGTTCCTGCTGTGAGACCTGTGACAGTGCAGGAGTTTCCGCTGCCTGAATAAACTAAATAATTTCCGCTGCCAAGATAACTACCGCTGCCAAAGTTGGCGTCAGAAGTATATGAACTCCCGTCAACAGGGAATGCACTTACGGCAGATCCGGCTTTTGCTATTACCAACCGATATGCTCCGTTTCCACTTGTCCAGTTGAGGTTGATGTCATCGCAATTGGAAACCGAAGAAGAAATATTGGTTGAAGCAATGGTTGGCTGGGTTGCAATGGGAGGTGATAATTTTGCTACAAATACATCGGCCATGCTATCCCCCACAATGGTAATGCTTCCGAATGTTCCACCTTCATCCACGAATCCGGTAGCGAAAACATTTCCAAGTGTATCAGACGCAATTGCAAACCCTGCATCACGGCGTGCGCCCCCCCCGGTTTTAATCCACTGAATAGAACCACTGGTATCCCAGCATGAAATGAAAACATCACGGTTACCAACGCTGGTTACTGCAAGTCCGTCAAAATTTGCTATGTTATCAAACTGACCGGTTATATAAATCAGGTTACTTCTGCTATCGTAACAAATGCCTTGTCCGAAATCCTCATTTGCGCCACCGCCACGTTTTGCCCAGACAAAATTTCCGTTGACATCATACTTGGCAATAAAAAATTCGTAACTTCCAAGTGAATACAATGTTGTTGTGCCAAATGTCGTTGTGTCCCTAAAATACCCGGTCACATAAGAGTTTCCTTCGCTGTCGGTTGTGATGGCAGACATCTTTGTAGTATCGGTTCCGCCTGCCTTAACCAGCCATTGGTAAGCACCGGAAGTATCATATTTCGCAATGTATGAGTCGTATTTTCCAACTGCAGAAAAAGCATGCCCTGAAACACTAATGTTTTGTGTAAAAGTTGCACAAACCAAAACATTACCAAGTCCGTCAAGTGCAACTCCCTTACCTTTATCATCTTTGGTACCGCCGCCTTTCCTTGCCCAGATTGCATTACCGTTGTTGTCATATTTTACAAGAAAGACATCGGTATATCCGCTGTAGTTAAGATTAATGCCATCAAAGGAGACTGTATGTGCAAAGCTGCCGGTAAAATAACTATTTCCTGCAGCATCGGTAACCAAAGCCTTACCGCGACTATCACCTGTACTGTACCCCTGTTTTACCCATAAAAAATTACCGTTGTTGTCATACTTTGAAAAAAAAATGTTGTTGATACCATTTCCCCCGACAGTCAATGAATCTGATGAAGACCAATGGCAGGTTTTTTCAAATTCTCCGGCCGTATAAATATTTCCATTTGCGTCAATCCCGATACCGGAACCGGCTTCACCATCAGTACCGCCTGCGCGCTTCACCCATTTAAGGGTTCCCGAAGAATTATATTTTGCAACAAAGATGTCATGTTGACCTGCAGTGGAAATTGTGATAGGCCCAAAGTCGCAATCATATTCATATTGTCCCGAAACATATACGTTTCCGGAATCATCCGTAACGATACCATTACCATAGTCGAACCCCTCGCTTGCGGCCACTTTAGCCCATTGGTAGTTTTGTGAAAAAGTTTTCTCAGAATAAAAGGTAAGCAATAGTATGCATGCTGAAACTATAAAAAGGATATTTTTCATTTTCTTTAATGTATATAAATAGACAAGTTATACAATTTCACTATATACGGGTTACCGCATAAATCAGAAATTGCGAAAAGTGTAAGAAGTTCCTGCAAAATTAAACATAAAAGCTGAAAGCAGGATGTTTGATATTACTTTAATATTAGCAAAACATTGTGCAAAAGCAACTTCAGGCAATTGTTAGATTTCTACCTTTGTCAACAGCGTATGTTCCGAAATACTTTTTTAACATTCTTTATTCTGCTAACTTTTCAAACAAAAGCTCAAAAGCCGTCAAGGATTGAGCTGCTCCATGCTGATGTCAGCGAGTTTGACAATACGATCAATGCCGGAGCTGACCGCCTGATTGGCAATGTTGCATTTAAACATGAAAATGCTGTGATGACCTGTGACAGCGCCTACCTCTATAAGGAACAAAACAACCTTGAAGCATTCGGGCATGTTCGCATCAATCAAGGCGACACTACCACCATGACAGGCAAACACCTGATTTATCTAGGTGATACCAGGCTTGCTCAAATGTTTGAAGATGTGGAGATGAAAGACCGCAAGATGACGCTGAATACGGAACGACTTGACTATAACATGGAAACCGACGTTGCTTATTATACAGACAGTGCCCACATTGTGGATGAAGGCGATATTCTAACAAGCAAGTTCGGATACTACTACAGTAATACAAACGACTTATTTTTTAAGCAAGATGTATTGCTCATCAACCCAAAATTCAGGATGACCTGTGATACCCTGAAGTACAATACCTTTTCCAAGACAGCATACTTTATGGGGCCTACCTATATCCACAGTGATGAAAACCTGATCTATTGTGAAAGTGGGTGGTACAACACGGAAAAGCAGACTTCACTATTCACCGGAAATTCTTACCTGCAATCTAAAGAACAAACATTGCGTGGAGACACGGTAAAGTACGACAGGATCCTTGCAATTGGCATCGGCTTAGGAAATGTTTCCGTCTATGATTCAACCAACAAAGTCATCATCAGCGGAGATTATGCCGAGCATCATGAAAAGGAAGATTCTTCTTTTGTAACAGGGCATGCAACAATGATCCAGGTATTTGAAAACGATTCTTTGTTCATGCACGGAGATACACTCAAGGCAGTTGCCAATTCCAAAGATCAAAGCGTAGACACGAGCGGTAACAGGAAAAGAAATCTCTTCGCTTATCACCAAGTAAAAATGTTCAGGAGCGATTTGCAGGGAAAATGCGATTCCCTTGTTTATTCTTATGCTGATTCCACGATAAGGATGTACGCTGAACCTGTCTTATGGAGTGGACTCAACCAGCTGACGGCAGATTCAATAACGATTCAAACTGCCAATTCAAAAATTGATAAAATGTATCTTGTCAATTCTTCATTCATTGTTTCACGTGCAGACAGCATGCAGGAAGGCGAATTGGATTCACTTCGTTTCAATCAGATTCGTGGAAAAAACATGACCGGCTATTTCGCTGACAACAAGCTCTACCAGATTCTTGTAAAAGGAAACGGTCAAACCATTTACTACGGAAAAAACAAGAATGAAAAAAACTTTGGTGTCAACCGTGCAGATTGCAGTGACCTTATCATCCGTGTTAATGAAAACAAGGTACAGCAAATCAGCTTGCTCAATGAACCGGACGGCACTTTGTATCCCATCAATGAACTATCAACAAAAGAGCTTCGCCTGAAAGGTTTTTTATGGAAAGATTCAGAACGGCCGAAGAGTAAAGATGAAATTTATAAGCACTCTGTGGAGTTGCCATAATTGCTCAATTCGAATAACAATATTTTTTTTATTCAATGATCATTGACCTTCGCTCTGATACAGTAACGCGCCCCTCCTCTGCTATGCTTGAAGCCATGATGAAGGCCCAGGTCGGGGACGATGTGTTTGAAGAAGATCCAACAGTAAGGACATTGGAAGAGAAAGGCGCTGCTTTATTCGGCAAGGAAGCTGCACTTTTCTGTCCATCAGGAACCATGTGCAATCAAATCGCAATTAAGATCCTTACCAGGCCAATGAATGAGATCATCTGTGATAAAAAAGCACACATTTATCTTTCTGAAGCCGGAGGATGGGCTTATCACAGTGGTTGCTCAATTCGTTTAATCAATGGTGACAGGGGCAGAATAACCGGCCAGGATGTGCTTGAAAACATCAATGCTGAAGATGTACACAATCCTGTTTCCAGATTTGTGGCAATCGAAAACACGCACAACAAAGGTGGTGGAAGTTGTTATTCACTTTCAGCGATGAAGGACATTTCAGATGTCTGCAAAAAAAATAATTTAAGTCTTCATTTGGACGGAGCGCGTATAATGAATGCATTGACTGTGACAAATGATTCGCCATCAGAAACCGGAAAATTATTTGATACAATTTCATTTTGTCTTAGTAAAGGACTGGGTGCTCCCATTGGCTCCCTGCTGATCTCATCGAAGGAAAACATCAAATACGCCAGGCATGTTCGCAAGGCATTGGGCGGCGGAATGCGTCAGGCAGGTTACCTGGCAGCTGCCGGAATATTTGCACTTGATAAAAATATTGAGCGACTGAAGGATGACCACAGCAGGGCAAGGGTCTTAGGAAATACAATTTCAACACTGAGTTATATAAAAGAACTGCTCCCTGTCGAAACAAATATTGTCATCTTCACCCTCAATGAAGATGTGGTTGCTGAAAAGTTCATCGAATATCTATCCGGTCAAGGCATCAAGGCACTGATCTTCGGAAAAAACACAATACGTTTTGTCACACACCTGGATATAGACGATACAATGATTGAAAAAACGATCAGCGCATTAAAGCAATACCGATAGTTACCATCCCATCCTCTTTTTCAGTTCTGTAATGTGGGCCAGGTGATGCCTGCAGTGCCATTCATACAATGCGAGGTTTAATTCAAGCGTCCGGGTTACCTTGTTTTCCGGATGATAAAAAGTTCTCTTGAAGTCAGCAGCATTCATATTTCGAAGAACCATAACCCATCGCTTGTGAATTGATTCAAGCATGTCAAGCGAATTTGCAATTGGCGCACTTTTTCCATCAGGAAGTTCAGCCCAGCGATCCTCGATGTACGGTCGAATAGTAGGATTGTCTTCAGTCAGTGCAAGTTTGAATCTGATGTAGGCATTCATATGACTGTCGGGTAAGTGATGAACTACCTGCCGGATGGTCCACCCGCTTTGTCGGTATGGAGTATCAAGTTGTGCATCGTCAAGACCTTTTACGGCAATTCGAACCAGCTGAGGAAGATTTTCCAGGGTACTTATCCATTGGTTGATGTCTTCCATTGATATATTGGTCGGTGCAGAAAATTTTCCTACAGGGTAGCGAAGGATCTCAATGTCTGTCATAAGTATTTACTGTTTAGGAAGGCAATTACAGTTATCTTTTCACTTTCTTTGCGGACGAAGGTAAAATCTAAATTCGTTTTCAAAAGTTAATACCAAAATTATATGCGGAAAATATACTGGTCACTGATTGCACTGCTCATTTTTACATCATGCAACAGCAAGCGCAAAGTTGATTTGATCTTGTACAACGGTACTGTTTACACAGTAGATGAGTCATTTACAATTGCGGAAGCAATTGCTGTTCGCGGTGGAATCATAAAAGCCGTTGGAAGCACGAAAGAGATTCTTGAAAATTACGATGCTGAAGTAAAAACAGACCTTCAAGGCAAGCCAATATATCCCGGATTTATTGACGGGCATTGTCATTTTTACGGATATGGCATTGACATGCTCAAATGTAATTTGTACGGGACCACTTCATTTGATGAAGTGATAAAGAATTTGACGGAATTCTCTGTGACCAATAAATTTGAATGGCTTTTGGGCAGAGGTTGGGATCAAAATGACTGGGAAGTAAAAGAATATCCTACCAAAGATGCACTTGACTCGCTGTTTCCGCATACCCCCGTTTATCTCATGCGCATTGATGGACATGCAGTGCTATGTAATACTGAAGCATTGAGCCGTGCAAAAATTTCTACTGCGACAAAAATCAGTGGAGGAGAAATTCTTCAAAAGGACGGGAAACTTACAGGCATCCTCATCGACAATGCAGTTGACATTGTAAAGAAAGTGATTCCTGAATTTTCTGAAGCGCAACGCACAAAGGCATTGCTGGATGCACAGAAAAACTGCTTCGCTGTTGGGCTTACCACTGTTGATGATGCCGGACTTGGAAAAGATACCATTCAGTTAATTGACAAACTGCAGAAACAAGGCACATTAAAAATGAGGATCTATGCCATGATTGCTGATGACGAGCGAACAATAAAATATTTTTTTGATCACGGGCCTTATAAAACAGATCGTTTGAATGTGCGTTCGGTTAAGATGTATGCAGACGGTGCCCTTGGCTCACGTGGTGCATGCCTGCTGCAACCATATTCTGATCAGCCCGGGCATTATGGTTTCCTACTGCATGACATTGCCTTTTTCGACAGGATTTGTGAAGAAGCGCACGATAATGGGTTCCAGGTATGTGCACATGCCATCGGAGATTCTGCAGTACGAACCATGCTTAAAATATATGGCGAACATTTGGGTACTGAAAATGACAGACGCTGGAGGATTGAACATTGTCAGGTGGTTAATGTTAAAGACATCAATGACTTCAACAAGTTCAGTATAATTCCTTCTGTTCAGCCGTCGCATGCGACCAGTGATATGTACTGGGCAGCAGAAAGACTCGGAGCAGATCGCATCAAAACAGCTTATGCATACAATGACCTGATGGACAACTCAATTAATAAAATTGTGTTCGGAACTGATTTTCCTGTAGAAAATATTAATCCGTTGTATACATTTTATGCAGGAACCGAAAGGCAGGATTTAAAATCCTTTCCTAAAAACGGATTTCAGCCGGAAAATAAAATCAAGAAGAAAGATGCCCTACGTGCAATGACGATCTGGGCTGCGCGTTCCAATTTTGAAGAGGAAGAAAAAGGAAGTATTCAGGAAGGAAAATTCGCTGACTTTGTTTTGCTCGATCAGGATATAATTAAAATAGAAGGTTCAAAAATCCCCGGCGTAAAAGTATTGGCCACTTACGTCAATGGCGAGAAAGTTTACGGGGAGTAGTGCTGAAGAGGTCAGTGTTTCCCTGGTACCCTGCAACATTCAGGTAACTTGTTAAATGCTTTTACCACAGCTTTCATGGTATCAGCATCATACCCAACTTTGGTTATTGCGATACGGATCTTATCAGGATCGGTTTTTTCAGCATTGTAAACAACGGTTACTTCTTTTGTACCCAGATCCAATGAACTTGACTTCACTCCTTTTACAAATGAAAGATCATGTTCAATCCGGTTTTTACAATCATCGCAAATAGCGGAAGTTTTAATTCTTACAGTGTCTGTTTGCGCATTTGCAAAAATTGAAAATGCAATCGCAATGATGAATACAATTCCCTTTTTCATACTTATTTATTTTTAAAGTGATCCGATTAACTTATACTGAATCTTAAGCCCATGTAAAGTCTTCTGCCGTCTACAGGCCCCCATACCTGTGTTGCATCAAACTCATTACTGAATGGTTTATCGGCATTGATAATAGGATGTTTCTGCCGGTAGTCCAGCATGTTCTCTGCTCCACAATACAATTCGAACCTCTTAAACACCTTTGTCACCTGTGCATTCATGAAGAAGAAATCGGGTGAATACTCAGGAAGTTTTCCATAGCGCTCGTCCACGATCGTATTTATAAGCCGTTTTTTCCCTTCCCATACAACAGTATAATCAAAACGCCAGTGGTGGTTGTTTGTTTCAAAACCAAGGTTGAATAATGCACGTTCACGGGCAACGAGTGGTTTTTCCTCGGCAATTCCATTATATGTTGCTTCAACATCATCACGTTTATATGCAACTCTGATATTGAGGACTTGCCATAATTCCTGGTTTACCATTGCCTGAAAGCTGGTGGCACTAGATTTTCCATTGAGATTGTAAAAATGAATAACTGTGGCATCGGTATACTGATCGACAATTAACTGGTTGAGAAAATCAGTCCGGTAAAAGTCTATACTGACCGTCCCTTCATGGGTTGCAATTTTATATCGTTGTGTCAGATTGAGTCCATAGTTCCATGCTTCTTCAGGTTTTATTTTTTCGTCGAAAGAAAGTAGCTTAGAACTTGCAAGCACTGAAATATTATCTGCAATGGCATATGGAACCCGGAAACTCTTTCCTCCGCTCCAACGCAGGATAAGGTCATCGGTGAAGTTGTATTTTCCGTGCATGCGGGGAGTAAATATGAAACCATGGTCATTGTGGTAATCGCCACGGACACCGGCCACAAGTTTAAATTTCTCGAGGTATGAATAAGTATATTCTCCGAATGCACCGGGGACTTGTTGTTCTCTATAAGACGGCAGACTGTTGTATTCATCTTCAAGCAAGTCATACTGATATCCGATGCCGAGTTTATACTGGTGGTTTGTATTTCCGATAATGCTTTGAAAAATACTCTGGTAGTATATTGTTTTCTCCACGGCATTGTAATCCTTTAGTCCGATTGAAGACTTCAGGTCATGGTAAGTAACCTGCACGATGTTTCCGATGCTCTGATAAGGTTTTTCGGGGAAAACCAATCCAAGCTTTACGAAGATCTCTGCACGATCGTTAGAAATATCGCTGATAAAATATTTTGAAGGACTGTCGTCGTTTTCGGGATGGATCTGACCGCCATGCCTTTCATCATGGGTGTACTTCAGGCCGAACTGGCTTTCAAGTTTCCTTCCGCTATGATAATTCCATCGGTTATAAAGATTGACCTGCTTTGTATGTGGCATGTCATGAAATCCGTCATTGTTGCGATCAATTGTGCGATCCATATAGCTTCCATGTGCCATGAGGATGGAGCTCCATTTCTTTCCGAACTTGTGTTTATAGAAAGTATTGATCTCTGCGTTGGTATTCTCTTCCCCGAAAAGATTGAGATAGAATCTCGGTGTCTTTTTTTCCTCAGGCTTTTTAAATTCAATATTGATCTGTCCTGTCGTTGATTCGAATCCGTTGGCGACGCTACCTGATCCTTTGGTGATCTGAATACTCTCCATCCAGGGGCCGGGAATGAATGTGAGTCCGTAAATACCTGCGATGCCTCTCATGTTAGGGATATTTTCTGTCATGAGCTGGGAGTAAATTCCACTCAGCCCAAGGAGCTGGATTTCTTTTGCCCCAGTTACTGCATCCTTATAAGAAACATTGATGGTTGGATTTGTTTCAAATGCCTCGCTCAGGTTGCAACAAGCTGCCTTTAATATCTCACCTTCATTCAATCTCTCTATGTTCAAAGGATTGAGCATTGAAATTGAAGTTGTCCCCTGTCTAGCCTGCACATTTACCTCTTTCAGTTCAACCGATTTCTTCAATGTTATTTTGAGAAAGGAAGGGCTCGTAACACTGACAGTATCATTCTGAAAGCCCACGAAGCTGATGACCAGTTTTTGAGTAAGCTCATTGACCGGGAGTGAAAAATTACCTTCGGCATCGGTATTCACTCCACTTGTTGTGCTAAGCCAATAAACATTGGCCCCTGCCAGCGGCATTTCCATTTTCATGGATTCATACCACTCCACCACTTTTCCCTTGAGGTGTTGGGCGAATAAAATTTTAGCGGTAAGCGTTGTGAATAATAGCACGAATGCAAAACGAAATATCCTTAATGACATGATTGATCTGAATTAAAATAAAAAAGAAAATACAATAGCGCCGATGCGCTCAGAAAAGATTGCTATCAGATCAATAGCAGGTGGATACGTAGGAGGAAATCTTTACCTCCACTCCGGCAATCCGGTTTACACAAAAAATAAACAATATGAGAAACTTCCTTTTTGAAATCCGGTTCTGCAGACGGAGCGATTATATCTGAGTGTAGGAATCCGTTTTTCTGAACCGAGTTGACATTCAGTTTATTGTAACTGACAGATATCTGGCAGCAATTTTTTTTAAATCCGGATGATGAAGAAGGAATTGAAGAACAGTTCTTACCTTTTTTGCTACAGCAACCTTTGTGTTGAAAAAGGGAGACGTCCGCTTTATTTCTGGAAGAACAAACATGAGATGCAATCACAACCCCTGTAGAGGCGAATAAAGTCGCCGCAATCAGGAAAAGAGCGATAAATCTGGACAGGTATCTTCTCATTAATGTGGTGCAAAGGTACAAAACCACATGAGAATGAAATGAAAAGAGATGATAAAACCCCTTTGCTGATTGATTGAAGCGTGTATATTTGCAGCCCCAAAAAAACCACAAATGGCGAGGTAGCTCAGGTGGTTAGAGCGCAGGATTCATAACCCTGAGGTGGAGGGTTCGATTCCCTCTCTCGCTACCTAATCAAAAGCCCTCAATCCTATCGGATTGAGGGCTTTTTCAGTTAGAGTCCGACTTCCTTTCTGTATAATTTTGATGTTAATATGCTAGTACTATTATTACTTAAATCGGTTTAGAATTAAAAACCTTTCAAGTTCAATCCGATTGTTCTCAATAAAATGTAATTGATCAAAATTGATGAAATTACCATGCGCCACGGTAATTATGATAATGAGTTCTACTTCACATTGATAACTTCAAGTGCATCACGGATCGGCCTCAATTCACCATTGCATGCTTTAAAATTTTCAGGTGGAATAATCTGATTAATGCTTCAAAGAATTTTATAACTTGCTTCCTTCATTTTTATAATTCCTGCCAGCGATGCCTTCCCGCTACATCATTGATGACATGCGCTTTTATGCCCGGCAACTCGGAGGTAAATGCCTGAGCAAAGAATATATTGATACCGAAACCCCGCTAGCCTGGATGTGCAACTATGGTCACACGTGGGATGCTACTTTCAGTATTATACGCCAAGGAGGATGGTGCATACAGTGTGCAAGGGGAGCAGTGAAAGAAGAACGATTGAAAGAATTGCAGGGCATTGCAGAGAAGCGTGGAGGTAAGTGTTTGTCTAAAGAGTATTTCACTGCAACTACCAAACTGAAGTTTCAGTGCAAACAAGGTCATGTTTGGCTCACAACACCCTCATCCATAAAATGCAATCATTGGTGCCCGCAATGCGGTCACAAGGAAAATGGAGAACGCCAGAAAGCAGATATAAGTGAATTCATAAAATTAGCGAAGCTCCGAGGCGGGAAGTTAATTACCAAACGCTATGTAAACAGTCATACTAAAATGAAATGGCAGTGTAGCGAAGGTCATGTATGGCTGTCTGCCGCTGTGGTAATAAAAAACCATAATCATTGGTGTCCCAAATGTGCATCAATCAGGAACGGACTTAAACTCAGGTCCGATTTAAATGAACTCAAAAAACTTATTAATAAAGGCGGGGGGCAATTCCTTGAGCGGAAGTTTATAAATGGTAAAGGTTTACTCTTCATTAAATGTAAAAACGGCCATACCTGGAAAACCTATCCCAGCAGATTAAGAAAAGGTGCCGAATGCTCTCGCTGCAATGGTTTTGGATGGCTCAAAATTGACTATCTCAAAGAGGTTGCCATACAGAGAGGAGGAAAGTGTATCTCAAACGCTTATTTGAACAAAGGTGAAAAGCTTACATGGCAATGTGCCAATGGTCACCAATGGAAAACAACACCTACTAAAATACTACAAGGGTCCTGGTGTCATCAATGCGGTGGCACTTCAAAATTAAACATGGCAACAATGCATCAAAGGGCGAAAGCGCATGGAGGCAAATGTCTTTCCACAATCTACGTAAACAATGCCATTAAATTAAAATGGCAATGTAGCAAGGGCCATCAATGGATGGCAAAACCTAATGATATTCAAACGGGCTATTGGTGCCCTATTTGCGGACAGCAACGACGTGTTGAAAAACGCAGGTTAAATATTTCCGAATTTATTTCGCTGGCTAAAAGTAGGAGAGGAAAATTATTGTCTTTAAAATATGTAAATGCCAATACAAAACTCAAATGGCAATGCGAAAAGGGACATCAATGGATGTCAAAACCGAGCAGTATAAAGAATATTGGCACATGGTGCCCGGTATGTTCAGGCAATATTTCAAGCCCGAATATTATTTGGTCTTCGATCAAACGAAGCCACAAAACACTTCATCAATAACGCAGTCGGCGGCATAGAAGGGATCAAAGACCTATGCAATGCCCAACCGAGGTCCAAGGCTGGTTTATCGGCTTTGACAACCCCGGATTGGCTTCCAGAAAGGTATTGATGACAGTGCCATTTGACAGCAAGAAATCTTCAAATTTGAGAAAATCCTAAATTGTGAGGTTAGATATTGAGTATCTCACTTCTACTCGATGGAACAAGGGCTTTTTTTCAGCTTCACTCCTGTCCACAGATACTCCGTTATTGCTTGAAATAATCGAAAAACAAGCGAAAACGGAGTTGCCCATATCGATTTAACCCTTAATGAGTTAAGAAACTCTTCCGGGGTGTTTACTCTTTCGTTTAATTCCCTTCAAGCTGCTTTTCAAATTCAAAACTCCGCAGGGAAGGTTTCATATTGACTGCTTTTGCATATTCTTCTCTCGCCTGTGCGTTTAGGTGGTAATACTTTAATGTTTTTGCAAGAGCTAGATGGTTTTCAGGGCTTACCTGGTTTATTTTTACGGCTTCCTGCGCATACGACAATGCATCTTTATTTTTATCAATATGATTTTTAATAAGGAACATTGCATAAAGCGAGTAATACCCATCCTCTTCAGGAAATAGTTTAAGCGCCCGCTTGTAAAATAAAGTAGCACTGTCGAGATTGTCCTCTCCATCATATATGAGACAAAACAATTCGCTGGCTGTTTTATTTTCCGGCTCGATTGCATACAGCCGTCTGGAGATTCTTTTTGAATCTATCAGTTTTCCTCTTTCAAAATAAGTGCGCGCAAGGATTTCCATCGTTTTAATTTCGTAAGGATTTGTTGTTAATGCGGCTTCGAAATATTGAATAGCTTTAACCGGATCGTAGTAAGGACGGGGAGCATTTAAATAAAACTTTCCGAAATTGGAGTTGGTACGGTAGTTAAATGAATCGCGCTGCCACAATTTATTGAGATAATAAAATGAACTGTCGAATTTTTTCTCCTCGAAGTATGCGTTGATAATAGAATTGTTAATATCCTCATGGCTGCTGTCTGAGCGGTAATAATCGAGCAACAATGGCAATGCCTTTTTCATATCGGTTTTATAGGTTGTGAGCGCTGTATGGAATTTGAGCATAAGCCCTGTGTCGCCTTCTATTTTGCCGGCTCTCTCAAGGTAATATCCTGCCTTTGCTGCATCCTGTTTTTCTTTTGTCATGTAAATTGTTCCGAGCGATTTCAGAGCCCACACATTATCAGCATCGAGCTTGAGAACTTCATTGAGCTGAATAATGGTATTGTCGAAATCATTTTTCTGCTCCATATAAATACTTGCAAGCCGCTGATGGGCGACAACAAAAGAGGCATCAAACGACAGGCATTTATAAAAATGCTGCATCGCCTCATCATATTGCTTATTGACATATTCCTCCTGGGCAAGCACAAGCCATGCGCGTGCAAATGCGGAATCATACTTAAGAGCAAGCAATGCGTATGTTCTGCATTTTTCACGGTCAAACATTTCGGGCTTCAAATAAAGCCAGGCAAGATTGGTAAGGGTTGAAGCATCATCGGCTTTGAGAGCAATAACTTTTTTAAAATATTTTTCTGCCTCCTTTAATTTATTCAGCTCGTAATAAATTACACCAAGCATAGAGTATCCCTGTGCGTTTTCTGGATAAGAATCACAATATTTTTTTGCTTCTGCTTCTGCTGCCGTATAATT